>DASWON010000357.1:0-5764 GCA_036398735.1 Rhodopila sp. | reverse complement strand
TGACGACCGTTCGATTCGCACCGTTCTGACCCAGGCCCTCGGCCGCTCCGGTTACCAGGTTCGCAGCACCGGAAACGCCGCCACGCTGTGGCGCTGGGTCGAGGACGGGGAAGGCGACCTCGTGATCACCGACGTGGTGATGCCGGACGAGAACGGTCTGGACCTGATCCCGCGCATCAAGCGGATCCGCCCGGACCTGCGCATCGTCGTCATGAGCGCGCAGTCGACGCTGATGACCGCGGTGAAGGCAACCCAGCGCGGCGCGTTCGAGTACCTGCCGAAACCCTTCGACCTGCGCGAACTGCTGTCGGTGGTCGGCCGCGCCCTGGCCGCGCCGTCGGAGCCGACGTTCAGCCCGCCGGAAGCCAAGGATACCGAGGAACGCCTGCCACTGATCGGCCGTAGCCCGGCAATGCAGGAGATCTATCGGACCATCGCCCGCCTCACGACCGCGGATCTGACGGTGATGATCAACGGCGAGTCCGGCACCGGCAAGGAACTGGTGGCCCGCGCGCTGCACGACTATGGCAAACGCCGGGGCGGTTCGTTCGTTGCGATCAACATGGCGGCGATCCCGCGCGAACTGATCGAAAGCGAGCTGTTCGGCCATGAGCGCGGGGCGTTCACCGGCGCCACCAACCGCTCCCAGGGCCGCTTCGAGCAGGCCAATGGCGGCACGCTGTTCCTCGATGAGATCGGCGACATGCCCCCCGAAGCGCAGACACGGCTGCTGCGCGTGCTGCAGGAGGGGGAATTCACCAGCGTCGGTGGCCGCCAGCCGATCAAGGCCAACGTCCGCATCATCGCAGCCACCCATCGCGACCTGCGCAGCGCCATCCGTCAGGGGCAGTTCCGCGAGGATCTGTTCTACCGGCTGAATGTCGTGCCGATCCGTCTGCCGCCGCTGCGGGAGCGGGTGGAGGATATCGCCTTGCTCGCCCGCCATTTCCTGGAACGCGCGCGCGAGGACGGCCTGCCGTCCAAGAGCCTCGATCAGGGCGCCGTGGACCGCCTGAAGCAGCACAGCTGGCCGGGCAACGTGCGCGAGCTGGAAAACCTGATGCGCCGGCTGGCCGCGCTGTGCCCCGATGAGGTGATCGGCGCCGAGGTGGTGGAAGCCGAACTGGCCGACCCGCTGCCGGCGCCCGGTCCGGCAGCCTCGGCGCAGCCGGGCAGTGGCCCCGAAACCCTGTCCAGCGCCGTCGAGCGTCACATCAAGGACTTCCTCGCGGCGCACAACGACGGCATGGGGGTCACCGATGTCTACGACAAGATCATCGCCGAGGTGGAGCGCCCGCTGATCCGCCTGACGCTCGCCGCCACCCGCGGCAACCAGATCAAGGCGGCCTCCATGCTCGGCCTCAACCGCAACACGCTGCGCAAGAAGATCCGGGATCTGGAAATCCCGGTCGTGCGTGGCCTGATGTAATGATCGCTGGCGGGTCCGGATGGCAGAGGACATGAAGGGCGCATCACCGAGGACCGAACCCAGGCGCGGCGCCGTGCGGGATGTCATCTCTGATCCGAGATTGTCACGGCTGGGCCAGCTGGGCGACATCATGCTGAGCAAGGGCGTCACGCTGGCGCTGACCACGCTGGCGCTGATGGTCGGCCTGGCGACGTTCATCATCCTGGCGCGCGGCTCGCCGCTGGGCTGGAAGCCGGGCGTCGGCGTCGGCCTCGTGCTCGCCAATGTGTCCGTGCTGCTGCTGCTGGGCGCGGTCGCCGCCGGCCGGCTGACCCGGGTCTGGGTGGAGCGCCGTCGCGGTTCGGCAGGTTCGCGCCTGCACGTGCGGCTGGTGTTCCTGTTCAGCGGCGTCGCCGTCGCGCCTACCATCGTCGTGGCATGCTTCGCCGTCGCGTTCTTCCACTTCGGCATCACCTCCTGGTTCAATGATCCGGTGCGCGAGGCGCTCGAGGAATCGCTTCAGGTCTCGCGCGGCTATCTCGACGAGCATCGCAATGCGGTCAGAACCGTGGCGCTCGAGATGGCCAACGACCTGGCCCGGGCAGGGCGCTTCATGTCGGCCGATCCGACCGTGTTCGCCGAGGTTCTCGATACCCAGACCACGCTGCGCGGTCTGACCGAGGCGGTGATCTACGAACCCAGCACGGGACAGGTCCTGGCGGCGGCCGGCATCTTCGTCGGCATGGGGGTGGAGGCGCCGCCGCAGTCGGCTACCCAGCAGGCGATGAACGGCGACGTTGCGGTGCTGAACGCCGGAGACGGCACGCGCGTGCGAGCGGTGGTCCGGTTGGAGTCGATCCCGCCGCTGATGCTGATGATCGGGCGGCCAATCGATCCCAGCATCCTCGGCTACATGCAGCGCACCGGACAGGCCGTGGCGGAATACCACCGGCTGGATGAGAACCGGTCCTGGCTGCAGATCGCCTTCGCCTGGATCTTCGCCATCGTCGCCTTGCTGGTGCTGCTGGCGGCCGGACTGATCGGTCTGATCATGGCCAACCAGATCGCGCGGCCGGTCGGTATGCTGATCAGTGCCGCCGAACGGGTGCGCAGCGGTGACCTCAGTGTACGGGTGCAGGAGGCAGCCACCGGCGACGAACTGGCCGGTCTGTCGCGCGCCTTCAATCGCATGACCGGGCAACTTGCGGCACAGCGCACGGAACTGATGGAAGCCTACAGCCAGATCGACGAGCGGCGGCGCTTCACCGAAACCGTGCTGTCGGGGGTCTCGGCCGGCGTCATCGGGCTGGACGCCCAGGGACGGATCGAACTGCCCAATCGAGCCGCCGATGTATTGCTCGGTCTCGATCTGCTGGCCGCCACGGGTCATCCGCTGGCCGAGATCGTCCCGGAGTTCGCCACCCTGTTCAATGAGGTTGCCGCGTCGCCGGACAAGGCACGAACCGCGGAGATCCAGGCCGGGCCGCACAACCATCGCCGCATTCTGCTGGTGCGCATCGGCGCCGAACTGTCCGGCGGCCGAACCGATGGCTTTGTCGTTACATTCGATGATATCACCGAGCTGCAATCGGCTCAGCGCAAGGCCGCCTGGGCCGACGTCGCCCGCCGTATCGCTCATGAAATCAAGAATCCGCTGACCCCCATTCAGCTTTCGGCGGAGCGTCTGAAGCGCCGCTTCACCAAGGAGATCCAGTCCGATCCCGAGACCTTCGCGCAGTGTGCCGACACCATCATCCGTCACGTCGGCGATATCGGCCGGATGGTCGACGAATTCTCGGCGTTTGCCCGGATGCCGCAGCCGGTGATAAAGCCCGAGGACATCGGCCGCATCGCCCGGGAGGCCCTTGTCCTGCAAAAGACCGCTCGACCTGGCATCGAATGGACGACCGACATACCGGAACGCGGACCGGTGGCGCCCTGCGATCGCCGCATGCTGCGCCAGGCACTGACGAATTTATTGCAGAATGCGGCCGATGCGGTGGCGATGCGCGACGGCGCTGGCCATATCGCCGTGTCGGTGCAAGACCTTGCGGACACGGTGGCGATCAGCGTGGCGGATGACGGAGTCGGTCTGCCGGCGGAAGGGCGTTCGCGGCTGACCGAACCCTATGTGACACACAAGGCGAGAGGAACCGGTTTGGGACTGGCGATCGTGAAAAAGATCATGGAAGACCATGGCGGCGCGCTGACACTCGAGGACCAGCCCGATGGTCCGGGCGCGGTGGCGACCCTGGTGCTGCCGCGGGTTTCGGCGGCCACCGCCGACGGGGTCCCGGCACGCGGCGAGATGACGCAGGTGTCGCATGGCGCATGAAATCCTCGTCGTCGACGACGAACCCGATATCCGGCTGCTGATCGAGGGAACCCTTCGCGACGAAGGGTACGAAACGCGGGTTGCCGGTGATGCCGAATCGGCGATTGCCGCGTTTCGCGCGCGCCGGCCGTCGCTGGTGATCCTCGACGTCTGGCTGCAAGGCTCCCGCATGGACGGAATCGGCGTGCTTGAGACGCTGCAGACCGAGGAACCGCATGTGCCGGTGGTCATGATCTCCGGCCACGGCACGATCGAAATGGCGGTCGGCGCCATCCAGCATGGCGCCTACGATTTCATCGAGAAGCCGTTTCAGACCGACCGGCTGCTGCTGGTGGTGCGGCGCGCGCTGGAAGCCGCGGCGCTGGCGCGGGAAAACCAGGAATTGCGGCTGCGGGCCGGCCCGGAAGCGACCCTGATCGGCGAATCGGCGGTGATCGGCCAGCTTCGCTCGCAGGTGGAACGCGTCGCCCCGACCGGGTCACGCGTCATGATCTCCGGCCCCGCCGGATCGGGCAAGGAAGTCGTCGCCCGCATGATCCACGCACGCTCGCGCCGCTCGAGCGGGCCGTTCGTGGTGATGAACTGCGCCACGCTCAACCCGGGCCGCTTCGAGGAAGAACTGTTCGGCATGGAGGCCGGCAGCGATCCCGCCCTGCACCCGCGCCGGGCCGGCGTGCTGGAGCGGGCGCACACCGGAACCCTGCTGCTGGACGAAGTGTCCGACATGCCGCTGGAGACCCAGGGCAAGATCGTGCGCGCGCTGCAGGACCAGACGTTCGAGCGCCTCGGCGGGTCGGCCCGGGTCAAAGTGGATGTGCGCGTGCTGTCGACCACCAATCGGGACCTGCAGGCCGAGATTGCGGCAGGACGGTTCCGCGAGGATCTGTACTACCGTCTGGCCGTGGTGCCGGTGAAGGTTCCGGCGCTGCGGGAGCGACGCGAGGACGTGCCGGTCCTGGCGCTGCACTTCATCGAGCGTTCAGCCGACAGTTCCGGGATTCCGGTGCGTGCCCTGTCCGCCGATACGCTCGCGGCGCTGCAGGCATACGACTGGCCAGGCAACGTCCGGCAGTTACGCAACCTCATGGACTGGCTGCTGATCATGGCGCCGGGGCACGCCGGCGACCCGATCCGCGCCGACATGCTGCCGCCGGAGATCGGATCCCGGGCTCCCGCGCTGCTGAATATCGATCCGGCCGCCGACATCATGTCGTTGCCGCTGCGCGAGGCGCGGGATTTGTTCGAGACGCAATATTTGCATGCACAACTTCTTCGTTTCGGCGGCAATATCTCCCGCACGGCGCAGTTCGTGGGGATGGAGCGGTCGGCGCTGCACCGCAAGCTGAAGCAACTGGGTG
This sequence comes from Rhodopila sp., assembly GCA_036398735.1. Lineage (GTDB taxonomy): Bacteria > Pseudomonadota > Alphaproteobacteria > Acetobacterales > Acetobacteraceae > Rhodopila. Next base: position 663 of record DASWON010000357.1, on the reverse strand, counting down.
TGAATTCGGACGAGCGGGTCGGCGGATAGACCCGCAAGCGGGGCAGGGCGCGGTCGGGATAGTCCGCACGGCGGCCATGATTGCGAAACATGGCTGGCCATTGCACCGCAACGGATCCGTCATGAATGGTATCTGGCCGATACATATCGAATTCGATACTAAATGACCCTCTGCGGCGCGGTCAGCCTTCCTCTTCCGCAGTCCTGCAGGGCAGTAGAACGGTTGTTCGATTGCAACCATGATACCGGATCGGATGGGCGTGGCGGCCGGCGGCCCGTGCGGCGCCGGTCGATCCCGGTAATCTGCCGCGAAGGCGCTTCGCAGATGCCGTGTATGTGCCGTTAAGGTTTCAGTAACATGCTCGTGGTAGCACCCGCCTTACGCATTCCGCGGAGGCTTTCTGTGCCCGCTGCACCGTTACCTGTCGATGAGATGGATCGTCTGGCCGCACTCAGGGCGTATCGTATTCTCGATACCCCGCCCGAACCCGCGTTCGACGGGTTGACGCAACTTGCAGCTGACTATTTCAAGGCGCCGATATCGCTGATTTCGCTGCTCGACGCCGACCGCCAGTGGTTCAAGGCGGTGCACGGTCTCGACGCAACCGAGACACCGCGCAGCGTGGCGTTCTGCGCCTATGCGATCCTGCGTCCCGACGAGGTT
>DASWON010000356.1:0-2974 GCA_036398735.1 Rhodopila sp. | reverse complement strand
GCGTCCCACGGTCAGCACGACGTCTGCATCGGTCATCACCGTGCCGCGCATCGCGCCGACGACGGAGGCGTGCGTATCCGGCACCAGGCCGCGGCTCTCGCCGGTATCGAGGTAGACCGCGCCAAGCCGGTCCAGCAGCGCGATCATCTCAGGCCCAGCCCGGCGGGCGCCGCGCCCGGAGATGACGACCACGCGCTTGGCGCCCCAAAGCTCCTCGACCGCCTGCGCCACCCGCGCCGGGTCCGGCATCACCACGGGCCGCGGCTTGGGCTGCAGGTGCTCTTCGAGCTGGACGGGTTTCGGGACGATGCGGCGCAGCACGTCGGCCGGGAAGTCAATGTAGGCAGGGCCAGGCTCGCCCGCATCGCCGAACGCACGGGCAATCGCCTCGTCCAACTCGGCCAATGCGAGCGCCGGATCGCGCACCGTGCGGGCGTAGCGCGTGATCGAACGGACCAGGAGGGTATGGTCGAGATCTTGGAGGCCGCCGCGGTTCTCCTGCGCAGTCGGGTTCGTCCCGGAGATAACGAGCACCGGTGCGCGCGAGACGTGGGCATTGGCGATGCCGGTCATGGCATTGGTCACACCTGGGCCTGCCGTCACGAGGGCTACGCCCAGCTCGCCCGTCAGCTCTGCATGGGCCTGGGCCATGTGCACCGCGGCGCGCTCGTCGCGTACGTCAACGATCTCGATGCCCTCCGCGTCGAGCCGCATCCAGATCGGCATGATGTGGCCGCCGCAAAGCGCGAAGACGCGCTTCGTGCCCCGCCGCTTCAGCAGGCGGGCAACAAGCCCGGCGACGCTATCGGGATCTATCTTCATCATATCGCTTCCATGTCCCGTTTCGGTCAGCCGCCGGTCCGCTCGGCGCCGGAAAGCTGTGTCTTGAGCACCCGGTGCAGGATCTTGCCGGTGGCAGTGCGCGGCACCTCCTCCTGGCGAAGGAATGAGAACGACCGCGGGCGCTTGTAGCCGGCGATCCGCTCCCGCGACCACGCGAGCAGTTCGCCCTCGCCCAGCGCGGCGCCGTCGTGCGGAATGATGACGGCATGCACGCGCTCGCCCCATTTCTCGTCCGGCAAGCCGATCACGGCTACGTCCTGGACTGCGGGATGGGCGCCGAGCACGGCCTCGATCTCGGACGGGTAGATGTTCTCGCCGCCCGAAATGATCATGTTGCTCTTGCGGTCAACCAGGTGGATGTAGCCGTCCGGGTCGCGCCGGGCCATGTCGCCGACGGTGCAGTATTCGCCCCGGAACGCGTCCCGTGTCTTCTCCGGCAGGTTCCAGTAGCGGTCGAAGGTATGGGCGTTGCTGGAATAAAGCTCGCCGGCCTCGCCGTCCGCAACCTCGTTGCCCCCCCCGTCCAGCAACCGAATCGGCGCCGCGCCCACGCATTCCCGGCCGATCGAGCCGAGCTTGGTGAACTGCTCGTGCGGGTGGAGCATCGTCACCCACCCGGCCTCGCTTGAACCGTAAAGCTCGAACAGGCCGGAGTTGCGGAACATCTCCATCACCGCCCGCTTCGTGTCCTGGCGCGCCGGAGCCGAGGAGATCATCAGCTTGGCGACCCGGCTGAGGTCGTACTTCCCCCACGCAGCGACCGGCAGGCCCAGCATCATGGTGTAGTGGGTCGGCACGAGCGAGGTGAAGGTTGATCCACCCTCCGCGAGCGTGCGGACGCAGTGTTCGGGGTCGAAGCTGCGGCGCGAGTAGATGGACACCTCGCCGCCCAAATAGGTGAAGGCACCGAAGAAGTTGAGCGAGTTCGCGTGGCACATCGGCATGACCAGAAGGGCGCTGTCCTCCCGATGCACCCCCAATTCGATGTCGGTCACCAGGGATAGGTGGGTTGCGGCCTTGTGGCTGCGCAGCACCCCCTTGGGCCGCCCGGTCGTGCCGGAGGTGTACATCAGGGTCCACGGATCGGACGCCAGCACCGGCTGGGCCGGCTCGCGGTCGGCGGCCATGGCGATCAGGTCCTCGTAGTCGCGGTAGCCGGCGGGGCAAGCCTCGCTGGCCCGGCCGTGGCCGGCGATGCGGATCAGGTTGCCGGCGGGAACCGACAGGTCCGTCCGGACCTCCTCCAGGCTGCCAAGAAGCCCGTCCTCGACGATGATCGCGCCCGCGCCCGCATCCTCGATGAGATAGGAGATTTCGCGGCCGACAAGGCGGAAGTTGACCGGCACCGCAATCAGGCCCGCCTTGGCGGTGGCGGCAAAGATTTCGGCCCATTCCACCCGGTTGTAGGCGAGGATCGCGACCCGGTCGCCTTTAACGAGGCCAAGACCCAGGAGGGCATTGGCCAGGCGGCAGGCGCGCACGTTCCAATCCCGGAACGTCATCGCACGCTCCAGGTCGCGTGCCCCGATCTTGTCCGGGGACAGGCGGGCGTGAACCGAGAGCATCTGGCCCAGCGTCAACAGCTCTGTCATCTGCATGCTCCGCGCTACTTGTTCACGAGGCGGGCTGGGACCGCGAGCACGAGCGCCCCGCTCACCACCAGCACCGCCGCGAATAGATACAGGCTGGCCGAGTTGCTGTGCGTGACGGCGGCCAGCCAGCCGACGATGTTGTTGGTGGTGAACCCGGCCAGGTTGCCGAGCGAGTTGACCAGCGCGATCCCGGCCGCGGCGGCGGTGCCCCCGAGGAATGCGCCAGGCAAGCTCCAGAATGCGGCCTGCGCGCTGGATGCCCCGGCCACCGCCAGCACCAGCCCGACCATCGCCAGCACGGTGTTGCCGCCGGCCCATGCCGTGAAGGCGAACCCAGCCGCGGTAACCAGGCACGGGACCACCGTGTGCCAGCGCCGTTCACGCACGCGGTCGGCATTGCTGTTGAGGGCGATCATCGCGATCACGGCCGCCACGTAGGGCACGGCAGTCAGCAGGCCGATCCTGAACGGGTCGGACACGCCGGTCTGCTTGATGATGGTCGGCACCCAGAAGCTGTTGAGGTAGATGCCGCACACGAT
>DASWON010000355.1:0-18583 GCA_036398735.1 Rhodopila sp. | reverse complement strand
GACTCGTTTCGGCCTGTTCGTGACTGTTACAGAGACGGGTGCGAGCGGTATTGTGCCGTTCGCTACACTGCCGGACGATTACTGGCATTTCGACGAACGGGAGCAGACGCTGACTGGCCGCCGCACGCAGAGAGTCTATCGGCTGGCGCAGGAGGTGGAGGTTCTGTTGTCCGAGGCCAATCCGGTCACCGGCAGCATGGTGTTCCACGTCCTCGCGGATGCCGCGCCAAAAGACACCCGGCAGAGACCTGCTTCCGGTAAACGGTCGGTGCCCGGGAAGCGGCCTCACCGCCGGTGATCCGACTCGGCTTCATCCTGGTGCTGTTCGTGATCGGACGCGCGCAGGCGGAAACCTTGAACGGCGGCTTCAATCCGGAGCACGTGGCGGCAGTCTACAGCGAGGCGCTGACCTTCATCGCGCCCCGGATCCTGGATCCGGTGCCGGTGCCGCAACTGACCCTCTGGGGACTGCAGGGTCTGTCCACGCTGGATACGAATATGCGTGTGGTGGCCAGCGATACGCGCCTGCAGCTGTTTCGTCAGGATCAGATCGTGCTCGACCTTCCGGCGCCCAAGGACGAAGCCCCCGCGGCGTGGGCGAATGCCGCCGTGGCGATGACGTCTGCCAGCTTGCCGGTCTCGCCGCTGATCAGGCGCGCCGGCACCCAGGGTATTATCCAGAGCTTCTTCAGCCAGATGTTCGGCCACCTCGATCCTTACTCGCGTTACGTGCCGCCGGCCGAGGCCGGTGAGGATCGTGCGCGGCGCGGCGGACGGGCCGGGCTGGGCCTGACAGTCGGACTGCGTGGTCCGCTGATCGAGGTGCGATCCGTCGTGCGCGACAGCCCGGCTGCGATCGCCGGTATCCGGCCGGGGGATTTCCTGATCGCGGTCGATGGTCAGCGCACCCAGGACCAGGACCCGGCGACGATCGCCGCCCTGCTGTCCGGACCCGAAGGCTCGGCCATCACGCTGTCATGGCGCGGACGCGACGGGCGGGTCCGCGATACCCAGCTCGTGCGGGCGATGGTGCCGCCGGAAACCGTCTTCGCCCAGCGGCTGGCCGATGTACTGGTGCTGCGGATTACCAGCTTCAGCAACAGCACCGCCTCCCATCTGGCATTATCGGTGCAGGACGCGCTGTCCGAGCCACATCCGGTGGACGGGATCGTGCTGGACCTGCGCGACAATCGGGGGGGCCTGTTGCGCCCGGTGGTGACCGCGGCGGATGCGTTCCTGCCGGCGGGGCTGGTGGCCACCACCATCGGCCGTGACCCGGACGCCGCGAATGTATGGCGTTCGACCGAGGGTGAACTGGCGGAGAACGTGCCGCTGGTCATTCTGGTCGATGGGCGCACCGCGAGTGCCGCGGAGATTCTGGCCGCCGCGCTGGCGGACCGGGGACGGGCGGTGGTGGTGGGCAGCGAGACGGTGGGGAAGGGCATGGTACAGACCATCGATCCGCTGCCGGATGGCGGCGAACTGTTCGTCACCTGGAGCCAGACTCTTGCGCCGCTGGGCTGGCCGGTGCAGGGGCTGGGCGTGTTGCCGCAGGTCTGCACCAGCCGGGGGCAGGAAGCGCTGAACCGCCAGCTTGCATCGCTCTCCACCGGGTTTCAGCCAATGGCGGAAGCGATCCGGCGCTCCCGCGCAGCGCGGTTGCCGGTGCCGCCGTCCGAGGTGCTGGATATCCGCGCACCGTGTCCAGCGGCCGAGGGGCGGCCGGCCGACCTCGAGGCGGCTCGGCTGCTGATCGCCAACCCTGCGGCCTATGCGGCGGCGCTGCTGCCGCCCATGGCCGATCGTTAGAGTTAGACACGCTCAGTCGCTGGTGGTCGATCGTCAGGTCGATCATCCGCTCACGGTCGATCGTCAGGCTCGCTCATGCCCGGTGGTGGATCGTCAGGTCGATCATCCGGCTCTGAGTCGGATCAAAGCGGCGTCGCCCGCTTCGTGGGTTCGGCCAGCGCCCCGGCCTACCCGAGATCGATCGCAAACCGCGTCAGATCCGCAAGCCGGCAATGCCGCAGCGCGCCTTCTTCAGTGGAACGCAGCACCACCTGGGGGGCGGCGCCTGCCTCCAGCGCCTCCTGCCAGCGCGGGGCGCAAAGGCACCAGCGATCGCCTGCCTTCAGCCCGGCAAAGCCGAATTCCGGCCGCGGCGTCGACAGGTCGTTGCCCTGTGCCTTGCTGAACGCAAGGAACGCGTCCGTCATAACGGCACAGACCGTGTGGCTGCCGATGTCTTCGGGGCTCGTCTCACAGCAGCCGTTGCGGAAGAACCCGGTCATCGGGTCGTTGGAGCAGACCCCGATCGGGCCGCCCAGGACGTTGCGCGACGGGCGGCGGCCTGGCCGGCGTCCGGTTTCGTCGAACGGCATGCAAATCCCTCGATGCTTACGACTTTGTTTACCATTGACCGCGACAATGCCGCCATGGGCAACCGCATTCAATCCTCCACGATGGCGATAGCGAATACCTTCGCGTTCAGCGGCATCGAGGCGGTCCCCGTGGAGGTACAGGTGCAGATCGCCGCCGGTGCCCCCGGCCTGGTCCTGGTGGGCCTGCCTGACAAGGCCGTCGGTGAAGCGCGCGAGCGGGTCCGCGCCGCGTTCTCGTCGATGGGCCTGTCGCTGCCGCTGAAGCGAGTGCTGATCAATCTGAAGCCGGCGGATCTGCTGAAGGAAGGCAGCCATTTCGACCTCCCGCTGGCGCTCGCCCTGCTCGCGGCGATGGAGGTCCTGCCACGCGACGAGATCGCGAGTTATGCCGCGCTTGGAGAATTGTCGCTCGACGGCTCGCTGAACCCGGTCGCGGGCATTCTGCCGGCCGCGATCGCCGCCTCGTCACGCGACCTCGGGTTGATCTGTCCCGCCAGCCAGGGTGGGGAAGCGGCGTGGGCCGGGCGGATCGAGGTTCTGGCGCCATCCGACCTGCTCAGCCTGATCAATCATTTTCGTGGCACCCAGGTGCTGACCGCACCCGAGACGGCCGGGGTGGCCGACGCTCCTGCGTCCCCTGACATGAGCGACGTCAAAGGCATGGAAACGGCGAAGCGCGCCGTGGAAATCGCGGCCGCTGGCGGTCACAACCTGCTGCTGATCGGACCGCCGGGGGCGGGCAAGTCGATGCTCGCAGCACGTCTGCCGGGCCTGCTGCCCGACCTGGATCCGCGGTCGGCGCTGGACGTCAGCATGATCCACAGCATTGCCGGCCTGCTGAGCGGCGGGCGGCTGGTGATGCGTCCGCCATTCCGTGAACCGCATCACTCTGCCTCCCAGGCGGCCCTTACCGGAGGCGGCCACCGAGCGAGGCCCGGCGAGGTCAGCCTGGCCCATCGCGGCGTGCTGTTCCTTGACGAATTGCCCGAATTTCCGCGCCAGGCCCTGGAGTCGCTGCGCCAGCCGATGGAATCGGGACGGACGACGGTCTCCCGCGCCGCCGCGCACATCACCTATCCGGCGCGCTTTCAGCTGATCGCGGCGATGAATCCCTGTCGGTGCGGCTATCTGGGCGATGCCGGAAGAGAATGTGGCCGCGCGCCACGCTGCGGCGAGGACTACCGGAATCGCGTCAGCGGTGCAGTACTGGACCGCATTGACCTCGTGGTGGATGTGCAGCCTGCGACCGCGGCGGAACTCTCCCACGCGCCGCCGGGCGAACCCAGCGCCGTGATCGCCCAACGCGTTGCGCGGGCACGCCGCGCCCAGGCAGAGCGCCATGGAGCCGACGGCCCGTTGTGCAGCGCCGAGACGGAAGGGAAGCTGATCCGGCTGCTGCCGGACGCTGACAAGCTGCTCGAACAGGCGATGGAGCGGTTGCGTCTGTCGCCGCGCGGCCGCACCAGAACAATACGGGTTGGGCGTACCATCGCCGATCTCGCGGGCGCGGAGATGGTGGCCCGTATCCACATTGCCGAGGCATTGGCTTTCCGGCACCGAGGGCAAGGACGATAACGCTGTGCGGCGCGGGCTGAGCCGACCACGGGTTCGCCGGGGCCATCACAGCGTCGCGGGACGCCGAGGATCACCTGCAAAGCAGCACAAAAGCAGGAAAATTTCTGTCATCACCGCCATGTTGGGGTGCAACGCTCTTGCCGTTCGATTCGAGTACAACTATGCTCACCAACAAATGCGAATGATTCGCAATTAAGGAGCGCGTCGCAACAATGGCGTACGAAAGCCTCATCGCCCGCCGGTGCGAACGTGCCGTTGTAACCGCCTATAGGGAGCTGCGGCAGGTCGGGTCCGACGACATGTCCGCATTCCAGGCCTGCACGGCGCTGTACCGGATCCACCACCCGGAAGCCTCGATCAATGAGGCCAGACGCCTGGTCGCGGAGTGGATCGACCATCATCTGGTTCGCCGAGCTTCCGGCCCGACCGACGGATGCCCCTGCGACTGATCCGAACCCGAACGACTGGGAGACCCGGACGTACCGGCACCCGACTACGGGCTCTGCTGACTACGGGCTCTGCGCCACTGACGCACGGGCACCCCGAGGCATTGGCGACCGGACGGGATACCCGGCGCGATCCGGCCCTCCCGCTTCAGGCGCCGCGCATCTGCTCAACGCCGATCGGGCGGAAGTTCCAGCTATCCACACCCACATCCGTCTGGCGCGGAAGCGGCTTCAGCCGTCCGTGGCTGTGGCCGTGCAGATTAAGCGCCCCCTTCGACATGGCGTTCCAGGTGCGGAACGCATAGTGGCACAGCACCAGCCGATGGGCATCGATGGCGAGCTCGGCATAAGGCTGGACGCTGGCCCACTCGGGGAGCGCGGTGATCTCGGGCGGGTCGTTGTTGCCGGTGACCAGGTGTTTGCGGCCGTTCAACTGGCGTAGCAGCGTTCCGGCGGCTGCGGCCGTGGTCCGCAGCGCGAAATCGCCCAGATGCCACACGTCGTCGTCGGGCCCCACCGTCGCGTTCCAGCGCGCGATCATTGCGGCGTTCATCTCTGCCACCGAAGCGAACGGTCGGCGATACAGCGACAAGGCACCCGCGTGACCGAAATGGGTGTCGGCAGTGAACCAGATTGCCATCAGGCGCGATCTTCCCAAGTTCGCCAGATCGCCATCAGGCGCGATCTTCCGAAGCTCGGCGCAGTCGGGCGAGTGCGCGGGATGCGGGGCAGCCCTCGGGCATGGTGTTATGGATTCCAGATTGCCATCGACTGGGTCCGGCGAGTTTGTCAGTGGCCCCTGAGCGCGCGGATGGCGCCTCTCAGCGGGGCCATGGCTCGCCCGCCGGCAAAGCCTCGCCGGACCGGGATGGCGGCAGAAGGTGCAGGGGCCGACGCAGGCGCCGGCTCAGGCGTGGACACGGACACGGGTTCGGTTGCTGCGACGGGAAACTCCGACAACTCTTCCTGTGCCCCTGCCAGCAGGTCCCGCCGTGTCCAGTTGCAGCCCGCGCCGGATCTGCTGATCGTCACGAGGAACTCGATCCCGGCTGTCAGAAGGAACTTGTCCTCACGTAGTGACAGAGCGCCGAGGTCGTTCAGGTCCTTGAGGATCATGCGAAAGCTGGATGGACAAAAGGTCCAGGCATGGAAATCGTAGTAGTCGCTGGAGGCAAGAGATCTCTCGTATATCGCCCGGGCAAACGACAACTCATTCGCGAGGTTCAGATCACCGGAGCTTCGCGCCGGCCAGGCACCGACGCCATCGAGCGTGGCGAAGTAGGCGACATGGTCGAAGGCAACCGCCGGGATATGGCGGGTGCGTCGCTCGAGATGGGCTTGCAGCACGCCACCCGTGGTGGACAGCGGGCGCAGAATGTCAAAACAACGACGCTTGTCCGGAACCGCCAGGAACAGCACGCCGCCTGGCTTCAGTAGGCCATCACACTCTTTGAGGAAGCCGAGAAGGTCAGGCGTATGCTCGATGACGTGTGACGCCACGATATAGTCGTAACAGGCGGTGCGCCCGATAACCTCTGTCAGTGGGCGTCCGTCCCAGACGTGGTCCACCTCCTCGATGCGGGAACAGTCGATGCCGCGCTCGTCTCGGTACTTGCGGCGCAGGTCCTCGGCGGACGCGTGATCGACGATGTCGACTTCGAAACCTTCGTTCTTGGGAAATAGTGGATCGAAGCTCGGTCCAATCTCGAGACCGTGTCCGGACGTGGCAAACATCGATCGAATGGTGGCGACGCGGTCCATACTCAGTCCTATCTGCAGTATCACCGGCTCAGGCTATTTTAGAATATGAGCGCAACTGGGTGCAGTAAAGTGCTGGGCGATGGGCGTGTCGGGAAGGCAGAAATTGTCTCGACTGAACCGAAAGCCGTTCATTGCCGGAACGTGCTGTCGTTCCGAATAACCCGCATCGCGCGACTCCGATCCGGGCGAACGTATGGATGGCGGACCGACCGGTAGGCTCCGGCGGCGTGCGCCGGCCGTCCGGGCGCCGCGCCGCCTGAAGCAGTTGTTTCTTATCCGATCTTATCGTCCAGGCCAGACCGGCGCGCGCTTCTCGATGAACGCGGCTCGGCCCTCCGCGGCGTCCTCGGTGAGCGCCAACGTGCCGATCTGCGCCTCCATGAACACCGCCGCCTGGTCGAAATTCAGCTGCTCGGTTACCCGCATCGCGTATTTGCCGCGGCGGATCGCGGTCGGGCTTTTGTCCAGCAGCCGTGACAGCAGCCAGTCGAGCTTCGCGTCCAGTTCGCCGGCCGGCACGACGTAGTTCAGCAGCCCGAGTTCCAGGGCTTCCGCCGCGCTGATCGGTTCGCCGGTAAGCGCCATTTCATACAGCTTCCGCGACGGGATCAGCCGTTGCAATACCGCCATGATTTGCATGGGGAAGATGCCGATCCTGACCTCCGGCATGCCGAACCGGGCGTCCTCCACTCCGATCGCCATGTCGCACATGCCCATCAACCCCATGCCGCCGGCCATCGCATGGCCGTTCACTCGCGCGATCAGAGGCAGGGTCAGGTCACGAGCCTGCTTCATCAGCTTCACGAACGACAGCCCGACCTTCGAGTAGTCGTATTTGAACGAGCCGGATCCGGCGGACAGATCAGCCCCCGCGCAGAATGCCTTGTCGCCGGCGCCGGTCAGCACCACGGCCCTAACGCCGGGATCGGCGGATGCCTCGGTCAGGCCGGCGGCGATCGTATCGGTCACCGTGTCGTTCATTGCGTTGCGCCGAGCCTCGCGGTTGATGGTGATCCATTGGACCGGACCGCGCTTTTCGATCAGAACGTCGCTCATGCGTGGGCCCCGGCCGAGGTCCCCTGGCGATACTTCGTCAGGCTGCCGCCGTGCATGATCTTGCCGGGCAGGGGGTGGCCGACGATGTCCTCGGCCAGTCGTGCGCACTCGATCAGCGCGTCGAGGGCGATGCCGGTCTCGATGCCCATCTCGTGGCACATGAACACGAGATCCTCGGTGCAGATGTTGCCGGCGGCGCCCTTGTGGCCGGCAAACGGGCAGCCGCCGAGACCCGCGCAGGAACTGTCGAAGCTGTCGATCCCCATCTGCAGGCCCATCAGCGCGTTCGCCAGGCCGGTTCCGCGCGTGTCGTGCAGGTGCAGCGCGAGCCGCAGCGACGGCCACTTGTCCCGCACGATGCCGATGACGCGCTGGACCGATGCCGGCGAGGCCCAGCCCACGGTGTCCGCCAGCCGCACCCGATCGAGCGTGATGCCGAACTCATCGGCCAGCGCGAGCAGGGAGCCGACGCAGCCGCGCACCGTCTCAGGCGCGATCGCACCCTCGAAGTTGCAGCCGAACGCAGTCATCACGATGCCGGATTCCACCCCGATGCCGCGATCGCGGAAGAATTCGAGTTGGCGGCGCTGTTCGGCCAGCGTCTCGGCATTGTCCTTGTTGGTGTTGCGGATCGAGAACGTGTTCGATGCGCTCATTTGCAGGCCGCCGGTGATGTGCAGCGGCGTCTGGATCGCCCGCTCATAGCCGCGCAGATTGAGCGCGATGGCGGTGTAGTGGACGTCCGGGCGCTGGCGGATCGATTGCGCCACCTCGACCGCGTCCGCCATGCCGGGCACGCGGCGCGCATCGACGAACGAGACGCATTGCACATCGCGCAGTCCGGTCTCCGCCAGGGCCTCGCAGAAGCGGACCTTGTCGGCCGTGCCGATGGGGCCGGGTTCAATCTGAAAGCCCTCGCGCGGGCCCTCTTCGTGGATGTCCACCCGTTTCGGCAGATCGGTCACGTCGTCCTCCTTGGTATCCGGCGCCACGCAGGGCGCGATCTGGTCATTCGGCGCCATGCATGACGCAACGGCGGCACCCGGTGCCATGGATGGCGCAGAGAAGCAGCCGTCAGCATGTATGGCCCAGCCGAAGCGCTTCGCCAATCGTGCCGGCGCGGCGGAGATTGCGATCCTGGCCGGTGCTTGGGGGATCTGCTTGTGTTTGGGGGAGCTACTTGTCCAGCCAGACATCCTCCCACCGCCAGCCGTTGTAGATGCTGTTCACCATGATGGTCATGTTCTTCACGTAGGGATGCCAGCACCCGGCGGCGACGTCGTGGAAGATGATCGGGCGCACGACGTCGTCGGCCAGCTTGCGCTCGATGTCCCAGACGATCGCCTTGCGCTTGGCGACATCGGTCTCCATCGACTGCCGGTCGAATTCCTTCTCCAGCGCGGGATTGCAGTAGTTGGTGTAGTTGCGCAGCGACCCACAGGCGTAGTTTTCGTAGAAATTCTGGTCCGGGTCATCGAGTGCGCTGCCGGTCTGGTTCATCCCGATGGCATAGTCCCGCTTGAACACCCGGCTGTAGAACTGCGGCGTGTCGGCCACGTCCAGTTCGGCGTCGATGAACACCTTCTTCAGCTGATCGTTGAGGATCAGCGCCGGGTCCCGGAACGAATTGATGTTGCGGGTGAAAATCCTGGTTTTGAGCATGTTGTCCGGACCATAGCCCAGCCGCTTCATGATCGCCTGCGCTTCCTCCCGGTTCTTCGCCACGTCGGGGCCGTAGCCGGTCAGGGTATGCAGCACCTCGTCGGGCATGCCCCACACGCCTTCCGGCGGTGGCAGCAAGGAACCGCCGATCCGGCCCTGACCCTCGTTCATGATGTCGTTGAATGACTTCCGATCGATGCTCAATGCCAGCGCGCGCCGGATGTCCGGATTGTCGAACGGCGGACTGTCGCGGTTGACGATCAGATTGGTGTCGACATTGGTGCGCCGCATCACACAAATTGCGTCAGGCGACTGGCGGTGGATGTCGCGCAGCAGCGCCACCGACACATCGGTCGGATAGGTCATGTCGAATGTGCCGGAGACAAAGCCCAGCATGCGGGTCGCCCGATTGGTGGTGATGCGATACTCGATCCCGTCGAGGTACGGCAGGCCGGGCTTCCAGTAGTCCGGGTTGCGCTCCAGGCGCATGCTCTCGTTCAGCCGGTATTCGACGAAACGGAACGGTCCAGTGCCGATCGGCTTGGTACGCATCGTCGCGGATGATACGTGACACGGATACACCGGCGACCAGCCCGAGGCCAGTAGAGCGATGAACGACGGCTGCGGCCGCTTGAGGTGGAACGTGGCCTCATAGTCGCCGCTGATGGTGATCTCCTTCAGGTTGGTGAACCAGGCCTGCCGCGGACTCTTGCGGATCTTTCCGGGCGCCAGGCCGGAAACCATGTCCCAGGTGCACTTCACGTCCGCCGCGGTGAACGGCTTGCCGTCGTGCCACTTGACGCCCTGGTGCAGCGTGAACGTCAGATCCGTTCCGTCCTCGCTCCATTTCCATGCGCTCGCCAGTTCGGGGCGGATCGTCTGCAGACTGTGCTGCGGGATATGCTGGTCGAACAGCACCAGATTGTTGAACATCGGCATGAAGGGGATGACCACCGAAGCGGTCGCCTCTTCCTGGATAGATGGGCTTGGCGGGCTGTCGATATGTGGCAGCACCAGCATCCCGCCACGTTTCTGGGCCATAGCCATGGTGCTGGCCGCCAGCAGTGCGCCGGCGACAGCGAAGCAGGCGATTGTACGCCGCATCGACTTTTTCCTCCCTGGAACTGGCCGGGTTTTCCCGGTCCGAGCGGGAAGGCTGCGCCAGTCGCGGGTCGCAACGCAAGCGCGTTGAAGTTTGGCTTTGCGGTCCGGGCGTTGAACTCTCGGCGTTGCCAATGGGGGCGTTGCCAATGGGGGCGTTGGCAGTGGCGGCGTTGCGAGTTGGGGTCGTCGCCCGTGGGGGCGTTGCCAGCGGGGGCGTTGAACTCTGCGCCCGGCCGGGTAGGCTGCTGGCCGGTCACATCGGACCCGGCGCGCAGTCCCGGCCGCATCAGGGCGGCTACATCAGGACGGTCATACAGTCTCATCAGGAGCGAGCCATGCAGAACGATCGTGTCGTTGTCTCCGGCGGACTGGTCCTCGCCTCAGGTTCCTCCGCCGCCCGGCCGGCCGACATCGTGCTGGAGGGCGACAGCATTGCCGCCATCGAGCCGGCGGGCTCCGCGCAGGCGCCGCGGCGGATCGATGCCGCCGGGCGGCTGATCATTCCGGGCCTGGTCAACGCCCACACCCATGGTCACGGCGGGCTCGCGAAGGGGGTGGGCGATCGGTGGTCGCTCGAGCTGCTGTTGAACGCCGGGCCCTGGATCAATGGCGGGCGCTCCGGGGACGATCGGTACCTCTCCACGCTGCTCTCCGCGGTGGAGATGATCCGCAAGGGCTGCACCGCCTGCTACGATCTGTCGGCCATGCTGCCGCTGCCGAGCGTGGAGGCGCTGGACGATGTTGCCAGGGCCTATTCGGATGTCGGGATGCGCGCGGTCATCTCGCCCATGATCGCCGATCGCACCTTCTATCAGGCGATTCCCGGCCTGTTGGACGCGTTTCCAGTGGAACTGCGGCCGGTGGCCGAGGCAATGCGGTCGGCCTCCCCGGAAGCCATTCTGGCACCGATCCGCACGGCGGCCGCGGCCTGGTCCTATCCGAACGACCGCATCCGCCTGGGGATCGCACCGACCATCCCGCTGCACTGTTCCGATGCGTTCATCACCGGCTGTCGCGACCTCGCCACCGAGTTTGGATTGCCGGTGCAGACCCATCTGGCGGAGTCGGCGGTGCAGCGGGCGGGCGCACTGAAGCAGTACGGCATGACGCTCACCGCCCACCTGGACCGGATGGGTCTGCTGGGACCGCGGTTTAGCGGTGCGCACGCGATCTGGATCGATGACGCGGAGATCGAACTGATCGCCCGCCACGGCGGAGCGCTGGCGCATAATCCGGGGTCCAACCTGCGGCTCGGCAACGGCATCGCCGATATGCGGCGGGCGATCGCCGGCGGCGTGGCGGTTGGCGTTGGAACCGATGGCTCGTCGTCGTCCGACAACCAGAACATGTTCGAGGCCACGCGCCTGGCAGCCTTCGTGTCCCGGGTGTTTGACCGTGCACCGCAGGACTGGATCGGTTCGGCGGAGGCACTGCGGCTGGCGACCGAGGGCAGCGCCGCGGTGCTGGGGATGGCCGACCTGATCGGACGCCTGGCACCGGGATACAAGGCGGATCTTGTGTTTCTCGACCTGGATCACATCAACCTCGTGCCGCTGAACGATGCGATCAACCAGCTGGTCAATACCGAGGATGGCGCGGCCGTCCGCGACGTGATGATCGGCGGCCGGTTTGTGCTGCGGGACGGCGTGCTGCCGGGGCTGGACTGGCCAGCGATCGCGGCGCGGGCCCGCGATGCGGCGGCGCGGCTGGCCGAAGTGAACGCCGGCGCGCGGGAGGTGGCCGACCGGTTGGCTCCGGTGGTGAACCATTTCTGCGTCGGGCTCGGGCGTTGCGCGCACGATCTGCCACGCAAATTGTCCGCCCAGTCGGTCCGCCCTTAGCATTGACCGGGCCGTCCGCCTTTAGCCTCCGGCCCGTCGGTCCGCCTTTAACGTCCGGCGTGACCTCCGGTCTGCGCGGCGCGACCGCACTGCTCCGGCGGCATAGGATCGGTCCCAGCGACGCCATGTCGGGTTGGCTCTCCATACGTGACCCACTGCACGTGACCCCTGCACGTGACCCACTGGCCGCGCGTACGGTCTCAGGCCTCAGATGCCGCGGCATGAACGCGTCGTCTTCGCCCGGGCCGGGATGACAAATCTCCGGCCGGGATGACAAAGCCAGCACGGTCGGCAAGGCACGCATTGCGGGCCGGCGAGGGTGGCACGTCACCGCGGGGCGACTCGTCGGTTCATGCCCGGACCGCCGGCCGGCGGCGTCGGCGGGCGCGCACGAGGTCCGCATCCGATCCGCTCGAAATTAGGGAAATGTTAACCCTGTGGCCGGCAGGTGGCGGCCGCCGCGCGGCGAGCCGGTTGAGTTGTGGCCCGCAGGTGGGGTTTGGGCTAGGTTCGGCGTCTTGGGAAAGGATGTGGTCGATGGCAGGTTCGGTGAACAAGGTGATCCTGGTAGGCAATCTCGGGAAGGACCCGGAAGTCCGCTCCACGCAGGATGGCAGCAAGATCGTCAACCTCACGCTGGCGACCAGCGACACGTGGAACGACCGTGCCTCGGGGGAGCGCAAGGAGCGGACCGAATGGCACCGCGTGGTGATCTTCAATGACCGGGTGGCCGATGTGGCCGAGCGGTTCCTGAAGAAGGGCGCGAAAATCTATGTGGAGGGATCGCTGCAAACGCGGAAATGGACCGACCAGCAGGGTCAGGAGCGCTACACCACCGAGGTCGTGATCGGCCGTTTCAACGGGCAGCTCACGATGCTGGACGGGCGGTCCGGTAGCGGTGAGGGTGGCTACGGCGGCGGAGCTGAGGGTGGCTCGATCGGTGGTGGGTCGTATACCCCGCGTGAGCGTGTACCCGCAGGGGCCGCGCGGCCGGCCGGCGGCGCGGCACGCAGCGGGGCGGCAAGCCCGTCCTGGGATGCGCCGAAGGGTGGCGATCTGGACGACGAAATTCCGTTCTGACGGGTTCGGCGGGGCGACCGGTCACCACATCGTACGATGGAATGGGCGGGGCTCCGGCCGATCGGCTCGGCCTCGGTATGGCGGCCTCAAGTCCGGCCCAGCACGACCGCCACGGTTTCCGGCCGATAGTGCCGGGTCCAGGTCAGCCCGAGCCGAGCCTCGGTGCGGTGCCCTCGCGACTCGGTGTCCGCCGCGACGGCTGCGGGGCCGCTACATGCTCGGCGGTCAGTGGTGCCCGCATACGTCGACGGGACCCGGCCGCGTGGTCGCGAACCGGATCCCGTCGGTCACAGGCAGCGTGTCAGCACGGGGGAGGATGCGTGTTCACGCTGCCCGCGAGTCGGTCAGGATTTGTTGGGTTCGACGGTCTTCGCGTTCGCGGCTGGTAGCTTGCTGCCCAGCTTGGCGTGCGCCGACCTGGTCTCTTTCGTGGCGGTCGCCTTGACGCCCGGCGTCGCTGGCTTGCCTTCCGAGGTTGTCTTGACCCCTGCGGCCGGCGTCCTGGTGTCCGACGTCGTCTTCACGCCCGGCGCGGAGGCCTTGGTTTCGGGCATCGCCATCTGCCCGGTTTGGGAAGCGGTCTTCGCATTGGACGTCGTAACGTGTGCGGCCGAGCCGGTGGGCTGCGCGGTCACGGGCGCGGCCGGCGTGGCGCTCTGCTGCGCGAACGCGCCAACCGGCAGGATCACGAGACCGGTGGCCAGCAACAGGTTGGAAATACGCGTCATGGTCGGTTTCCTTTAGACCGGGGGATCGTCGGTTGTTCCCGGTTGCAAGGGATTAAGCGCTGTCATTGTGACGCCCCGGCGCTGTCGGCACGGCGGAAAAGTGGCCAACGATACCTAATTGCATTAAATATCCGCCATGTCGCCGGAAACAGGCCCTGCCATGCCAGGCCGCCGAATTGTCGGTTCTCCGGCGGTGTCTCGCAGGATGGCATCTCATTGCTTTGCGCGCGGTCGCCGCGCCAACCCGGGAAACAGGCGCCTTGGTTTTCGGGACTCACGCCTCATTGCTTCGTGCGCGGTCGCCACGCCAACCCTGCTTGCGTCGCGTGCGGTCGCCACGCGCATCCTGCGCCCATTCCAGCCAGCGTCGGCGTGGTATCAAACCGCTCTCTTGGTGCGGCGCCTACTCAATGAGACACTGCGGCGCTCAACCAACGGAAAATGCCGATGCCGCTGACTGGAGTGAAGGTTCTCGACCTGACGCGCGTCTTGTCCGGTCCGTTCTGCACCGCCCTGCTGGGCGATCTGGGAGCCGATGTCATCAAGGTCGAGGCGCCTGAGGGCGACTCGGTCCGGGGCCAGGGCGCGATCAAGGACGGGTTGTCCTGGTATTTCGCGCAGTTCAACCGCAACAAGCGCTCGATTCGCCTCGATCTGCGCAAGCCTGAGGCCAAGGCCATCCTGGGGCGGCTGATCGAGCGCTCCGATGTGCTGGTGGAAAATTTCCGACCCGGCGTGCTGGCGCGGATGGGATTTCCCGAAGAGCGCCTGAAGGCGTTGCGGCCGTCGCTGGTGGTCTGTTCGATCAACGGGTTCGGCAGCACCGGCCCTTACCGCGACCGCCCGGCGTTCGACTTCATCGCCCAGGCCATGAGCGGATTCATGAGTGTCAATGGCGGTCCCGAGGATCCGCCGCTGCGTTCAGGGATACCGATCAGTGATCTGGTGGCTGGATTGTATGCGGCCCTCAGCATTGCAGC
The DNA here is from genome assembly GCA_036398735.1 of Rhodopila sp. Taxonomy (GTDB): domain Bacteria; phylum Pseudomonadota; class Alphaproteobacteria; order Acetobacterales; family Acetobacteraceae; genus Rhodopila. The sequence goes on along the minus strand of DASWON010000355.1, from coordinate 3,969 downwards.
GGCTGTGCCGCACGCCCGGGCGACAGGGCAGGGGCAGAGAGCGGAGGTCAGCCTGACCAACGGACTGGTCAGCTTCCTGTCCTATATCGCGACGAATTACTTCGCCACCGGGGCCGCGCCGCCGCGCAGCGGGAACGACCATCCGATTGCCGCGCCTTACGGACTGTTTCCGACCCGGGACGGGCAGATCGCCCTCGCCCCAGCCGATGATGCGTTCTTCCGCCGCCTCGCCGATGCGCTGGGGGAACCGGCGCTGAAGACCGATCCGCTGTATGCGACCCAGTCGGCGCGCGTGGCGAACCGGTCACGCATCAACGCGATCGTCGGGGGCAAACTGGCCAGCGGGACAACGGCCCACTGGGTCGAGGTCCTCAACAAGGCCGGCGTCCCGTGCGGCCCGGTCAACAGTGTGGCGGACGTGTTCGAGGACCCGCAGATCCTCGACCAGGAGATGATCCTCGACGTCGACCATCCCGGCTACGGCGCCGTCCGGCTGCTGGGGTTTCCGATCAAACTGTCTGCAACGCCCTGCCGCATACGGCGTTCTGCTCCTGCCCTCGGCGAGCATTCTGACGAGATCCTGACGGAACTCGGCTACTCGTCGGAGGAGCGGGCGGCATGGCGGACAGGCAACGTGATCTGATGCGGCGTCATTCGGCTTTTCTGCTTGGCGGCGTGCTGATCGTCGCTCTCGCCGGGAGCCTGGCGGCCGCGGCCTGGCGCCGCGCGGCCGCCGAGACGGCCGGGTGGATCGGCGCGGACGCCGGTGATCTGCATTACGAAGTCTTGTTACCCGAAGGATACGACGCGGCTCGGGCCTACCCGGTGGTGCTGTACCTGCACCAACTCGACATGGGGAATGACCGTCGAGCCTTGCGGCGGCAGGTGAGCGGCTGGTTCAACACAGCCGCGTTCCGGTCGAGGCATCCCAGCATCGTCGTCGTGCCGATGCTCGACCAGACACAGGATCCCGGTGGTCGGACGGTCAACTTCGGCGGCAAGCGGGAGGGGCACGTGGGTGAGGAAAACACGATCGCCGCGTTGCGCCAGGTGATCGCTCGTTACTCGGTGGCCACGGATCGGATCTACGTCACGGGCAACTCGATGGGCGGCATGGGCACATGGCAGATGCTGCTGGACTACAATGCGAGGACCGGCAGCAAGGGGCACATCTTCGAGGCCGGGCTGCCGGTCGCGGGCGCTCATCGGACCGCCGACCCGGCGCAAGCGGCCAGGGCGCTGAGCCGGGTGCCGATCTGGGCGATCCACGGGGCGCAGGACCACGAGGTCTCGCTCGATTGGGACCGCGCCATGGCCCGGTTGCTGTCGGGCAGCACCACATTCCGCTATACCGAAATACCGGATACCGGGCACGACGTGTGGGACAGCACGTACATACGCGAGGACGTTTGGGACTGGATGTTCGCGCAACACGGTGAGGGCTGATACCGGCCGGTCAGGATCGGCGCTATGCCCGCAGTGTTGACGTCGCGGCTGCCGGCGGCATCAATAACAAACCAGCCGGCCGCCCGTCGCCGAAGCGCCGGCGGTTCGGCTGACTGCTGTGAGCTCAGATCCACTTGCGCCAGCGGAACACACCGAGCGGAATGATCGTGGTGAGGATGATCAGTCCCCATCCCCAGGCATAGCCCCAGGCCCAGTCATACTCCGGAATGTTCTTGAAATTCATCCCGTACACGCCGGCGATCAGCACCGGTGGAATGCCGACGACGGAGGCGATCGCCATCACCTTCATGACGTTGTTCTGGGCAATGTTGATGAAGCCCAGCGTCGCATCGAGCAGGAACTGCAGCTTGTCGTTCAGATGGGTGTCGAAGTCGCTGACCGAGGCGATGTCCTGGCGCAAGGTCACCAGTCTCGGCAACAGGTCCTTCGGCAGCCAATCGGCGGTCATGGCCTCGACATAGGGCACGATGCGAGCGGCGCCGACCTGCGTGTCGCGAACGTGCGAGATCAGATCGCCGATATGGCCAAGTTGGCCGAGGGTGCGCCGCAGCGTGGCGTCTTCCTGCTTCTGCCCGCCCGCGTGGCCGGCGCCCAGCGCGAATATCGCATGCGAAATACTATCCAGGTCAAATCGAACCTGCTCGAGCGCGTCGGCCTGGCGGTCGACGATCGCCTCCAGCAGCCCGACGAAGACATGTGCCGCTCCCTGATGGGCGGTCGCCCCTCGCGGCGCCTGTTTCGCGTAGGTCTCGAAGATGCGGCTCGCTCCAAAGCGGACGGTGATCAGCCGGTCGCGAGAAAGGACGAAGCCGGCCGAGGCGGTACGCGGCCCGTCATCCGCGAACCGCACGAGCGGCATGCTAAGGTACAATGTGCCGTCGTCGCGTGTCGCTAACCGGCTGGAGGTCTCGATCTCGCTGATGGCGGCTTCGGTGGGAACCGTCAGTCCGGTGGCTCTTTGCACGGCGTCGATCTCATCGGTCGTCGGACTTTGCAGATCGATCCATACGGTGTCCGGCAGGCCGTCGCCGAGTTCGGTGCGGGCAAGCTGCCGCAGATGTCCGTTGGCGCAGACAAAGGCATCGATCATTGCAGACCTTCTCGCAGGGACAGCCGCGAACTACCGGCAGCGTCAGGTTCGCGCGTTATCGAGGCCAATGCCAGGGCTTGACCGTGGCGTTTTGTTGACGCTTTCGGATCTTCCGCGGTGGCGCGCAAACGTGCGCTCCAGCGATGCTGCGGACAACCGGGCAGCGGCTGCGCCGGAATCAACGCCGCCGACTTGCGTCCGAGCGGCGACGGCCCCGGCGACCGGGATGATCCTGTCACGTCCGGCGTGGTTTGAACACCGTCGCCCCACGGGCCGGGCAGCCCGTGGGGACGTTGCGGGCTTAGTTCTTCGTCTTGTCGACCAGAGCGTTCTTACTGATCCAGGGCATCATCGCGCGGAGCTTTTCGCCGACCTGCTCGATCGGGTGCTCGGACAGCCGCCGGCGTGTCGCCTTGAAGCTCGATTGGTTCACCTTGTTCTCCAGCATCCAGTCGCGCGCGAAACGGCCGGACTGAATGTCGTCCAGGACTCGCTTCATCTCCGCCTTGGTCTCGCTGGTGATGATGCGCGGGCCGCTGACATACTCGCCGTACTCGGCTGTGTTGCTGATCGAATAGTTCATGTTGGCGATGCCGCCCTCATAGATCAGGTCGACGATCAGCTTCACTTCATGCAGGCACTCGAAATACGCCATTTCCGGTGCGTAACCGGCTTCCACCAGGGTTTCATAGCCGCCCTTGATCAGCTCCACGAGGCCGCCGCACAGCACGACCTGCTCGCCGAACAGATCCGTCTCGCATTCTTCCTTGAACGTCGTCTCGATCACGCCGGCGCGCCCGCCACCGATCGCCGACGCGTACGACAGCGCCACTTCCAGGGCATTGCCGGACGGGTTCTGTGCGACCGCGACCAGGCAGGGGACGCCGCCGCCGCGCTGGTACTCGCTGCGCACGGTATGGCCGGGGCCCTTCGGCGCGATCATGAACACATCGATATCCGGACGCGGATCGAGCAGGTTGAAGTGCACGTTCAGCCCGTGCGCGAATGCCAGCGCGGCGCCGGACTTCATGTTCGGGCCCAGCTTCTCCCGGTACAGATCGCCCTGTCCCTCGTCGGGGGTCAGGACCATGACGACGTCGGCCCACTTCGCGGCCTCGGCCGGGTCCAGGACCTTCAGGCCGGCGGCTTCCGCCTTGGGGATGCCCGCGGATCCCGCACGCAGACCGATCGCGAGCTGGCGGACGCCGCTGTCCTTGAGGTTGAGGGCGTGGGCGTGCCCCTGGCTGCCGTATCCGATGATGGCGACGTTCTTCCCCTTGATCAGGTTCACGTCGGCATCGCGATCATAGTAGACGCGCATGATACTTCTCCTTTTCACTTAGCTGACTTCAGATAACGCGGGACCCGCGGGCGAGCGCTGCGATGCCGCTGCGGGACACCTCGGCCAGGCC
>DASWON010000354.1:0-7298 GCA_036398735.1 Rhodopila sp. | reverse complement strand
CCAGAGCCAGGCTGCCGCCGCTTGCGTCCATGCCCGAACACGCGTCACGCCATGGATCGCCCCCGGGGAACCTCAGGCATCGACAAGGCCCCCGTTCCGTTTATTGCTGGCGTGGTTCATGGCTCCGGGGTCTGCCGAGGGGCGGATCCACGGCATGGCGGGCTTCAGCCCCAACCACATCGGGCGCTGGCGGACGCGCCGGCGGGATCGGCCGCCCTTTTCCCCCTTCGCGAACGCCCTTCGCCGATCGCGCCGGGGTCGGGTTTCCGCGGGAGGGCTAGGTTTCGCGCTAGGTCCGGTTTCGCGCTGAGGTCGGCTTCCGTGCTCGGGTCAGATTGCGCGCTGGGGCGGGTTTCGGTGAGGTCAGGTGGTGGGGTCGGTTCAGCACCACGGTCCGGTTCCGTGCTCGGGTCAGGCTTCGGTGGAGTCAGGTGGTGGGATCGGGTTCCGCGCTAGGGTCCGGTTCCGCGCCGGGTCGCGTTGCGCGCTGGGGTTAGGTGTGCCGCCATCGCTGAGTGGTGAAAACCACCTCGCTGGGCCATCAAGGTCGCAAGCTGCTATTGGGGCGCTGCCGGACCCGAAGCGTAGCCGATGTCCGCGGACCGCGGGATCTCGCAGCCTGAGGCGGGTGGCGAACCACGACGCTATCAGATCGGGGCGCGGTCAGATCGGGGCGCGGTCAGATCGGGCGTGGTCAGATCGGGCGTGGTCAGATAACGCAGCCACAGCAGCAGGGAACTGAGATCATGCCGCACGACGCAAGGGCCCGCATCCGGATCGGTGTTGGAGGTTGGACCTATAAGCCGTGGCGCGGAACGTTCTACCCGAGCGGTCTCACGCAGAAGCGCGAACTGGAGTTCGCCAGCCGCAAACTGACCTCGATTGAGATCGACGGGACGTACTACGGATCACAGAAGCCCGCGAGCTTCGCCAGATGGCATGACGACACGCCGGACGATTTCGTGTTCTCGGTGAAAGGGCCGCGCTTTACCACGAACCGGAGGATTCTCGCCGAGGCCGGCGATTCGATCGAGCGGTTCTTCGGCAGCGGCGTGATGCAGCTGCGCGATAAACTTGGTCCGATCAACTGGCAGTTCCTCCCGACCAAGAAGTTCGACCCGGCGGATTTCGAGGGCTTTCTCAGGTTGCTACCGAAAACGGTTGAAGGCAGGCCGATCCGCCACGCCGTCGAGGTGCGCCATGAAAGCTTTCGCAACTCGGAATTTATCTCGCTCGTGCGGGAGTACGGGGTTGCGATCGTGATCGCAGGCGACTCGCACTATCCGCAGATCGCCGACCTGACCGCGCCATTCGTCTATGCGCGCATTATGGGAACCAGAGAGTCCGAACCGGTTGGATATTCTGATACGGAGCTTGATCAGTGGACACATCGGGCCCGCATATGGGCATCAGGCGGCTCGCCGGAGGGGTGTGCGGTGATCGAGGCGGAGCAGCCGGATGCCGCCGGCCGAGATGTTTTCCTCTATGTCATCAGCGGCTTCAAGGAACGTAATCCGGAGGCTGCCATGGCTCTGATCGAGCGCCTCGGCTGACGCCTGGTCACGCTGACGGCGCGCGACCACGAGCCGGCTCGCTGTCCTGCGCCCGGACTTCCGGCCAATCCTGAACCAAGGCGAGCGTCGCGGCCCGATCAGGCCGGCCTGGCGGGGCCGGCGCGCGCTACCAGGGCACCGTCTGGCCCTGGTAATTCACGTAGTGCAGGCCTGGCTTGCCTCGTTGGGCTGCGATCGTATCGACGACACCGCGAATGCTCGTCTCTACGTCCAGAAGGGCGCCTGGCCCACCCATATCGGTCCGCACCCAACCGGGCGCGATCAGCAGCAGACAGCGCGGATCTCCCGCGTGCCTCGCCGCGAAACTGCGCATTAGGGTGTTCAGTGAAGCTTTGCTGGCGCGATAGACCTCATACCCGCCGACCTCATTGCCGGCCACACTGCCCAGCCCCGAGGACATCACCGCGATCGTGCCATCAGGCGGGACCGCGGTTTCGAAACGCTCGACGATGCGCATCGGGCTGAGCGCGTTGGTGAGCATGACCTGGATGAAGGTGTCGTCGGTCGCCTGCCCGATCGTCTCCTCGGGCTTGATCGAGATCCCGGCATTGACGAACAGCAGGTCGAAGCGCCGGTTTGCCAGCCGCTGCCACAGAGCGGCGGTCAGGGAGGGGTCGTTGATATCGACGGTCTCGATCTCGAGCTGGCCACCGGATCGTTCCCCCAGTTCGTGTAACGGTGTCGGCGCACTGCCGCGGACGGTGCCGACGACATGCCAGCCGCGCTCCAGATATTCCTTGGCCAGTCCCAGCCCGAGACCGCGCGAGGCGCCGATGATCAGGGCGGTTTGCATTGTCATGATGAACTCCCGTTCCGGAGCGGCTCGCGATGAGGGGCGCCGCCGTGAAGTTTGGTCTATAAGCAGACCAACCGGAACCTGGTAGGATGTGCAGATGCTCAAACCCCGTGGCCGCCACTTTTTTGCTAACCCCGGCCCGACCAATATCCCCGACAGCATCCTGCGGGCGATGGATCGTGGCAGCATCGACTTCAACGACCCTGAGTTCACGGAAGTCTATGATGGCGCGTTCGCCGGCGTGAAGCGCGTCCTGCGGACCGACGGGCATCTGTTCATGTACAATGCCTCGGGTCACGGCGCCTGGGAGGCCAGCCTGACCAACCTGCTGTCGCCGGGGGATACGATCCTGGTTCTCGAATCAGGCTATTTCTCCGAGGAGTGGGCGAGCATGGCGCGCAGCCATGGGCTGGAGGTGCAGACGATCGCTGCCGACTGGCGCCGCGGCGTCGACATCGCCGGCGTGCAGCGGGCCCTGGCAGCCGATACGTCGCATACGATCAAGGCTGTCTGCGTCGTCCACAACGAGACATCGACCGGGATGATGCTGCCGTTGCCGGCGATCCGGGAGGCGATCGACGCGGCCGGCCATCCGGCGCTGTTTCTGGTGGATACGATTTCCTCACTCGGCTCGCTCGAGTTCCGCATGGACGACTGGAAGATCGACTGCGTCGTGGGTGGCAGCCAGAAGGGGCTGATGCTGCCGACGGGCATGAGTTTCACCGGTGTCTCCGACAAGGCCATGCAGGCGCACGCGCAGGCGAAACTGCACCGGTTCTACTTCGACTGGACCATGATGGCGAACCGCCCGCACAAGAGCTTCATCGGCACCATCCCGGTGAACGTGTTCTATGGTCTGCGCGAGTCGATCCGTCTGCTGGACGAAGAAGGCCTCGACAATGTGGTCGCGCGGCACTCCCGGCTGGCCCAGGCGACGCGGCGGGCGGTCCAGGTCTGGGCCGGGAACAACGGCCCGACGCTGTTCTGCCTGTCTCCGGATCGGTTGTCGGATTCGGTGACCGCGGTTTTGATGCCGGAAGGGTTCAGCGGCGACGCTCTGCGCAAGACGGTACGCGAGCGTTTCAACGTCTCGCTCGGCGGGGGCCTCGGCAAACTGGGCGGCAAGATCTTCCGGATCGGGCATCTGGGGGACCTCAATGAGCCGATGTTGCTGGGGGCCCTGGCGGCGATCGAGATGGCGATGCGGATCGAACGTGTGCCGCATGGCCGCGGCGGCGTGGAGGCGGCGATGACGTTCCTGGCGGAAGGGTAGAAGGCGAGGCCGGAACATTCTGTTTCGGTTCGGCCGTGGTGGCCAGATGCCATCGGCCAGGTTCGTCCACTTGTCATGGCTTGACTGGGCTGGGCTGGGCTGGGCTGGGCTGTTCGGGGCGAGCGTCCGCACGCGACGACAAGCGGTCTGAAACCTGCCGCGACAGTCGGTGCGGCTTCAGGGTGACTGAGGTCCTGTCGTTTGTCCCATTGTCATGCCCCGGCCCTCCGGCCCGATGTCCGGTCCCACCACCACGGAAGAGGCGATGCCGGAGGCGGCTCGGGCCGGGCGTATTATCCGGCCAAGGGCAAAGCTGGCCCGGCACCCGCGACCCGGTACTCGCGACCCGGTACTCGCGACCCGCGCCATGCCGGGGCGCGGGTCGCGTGTCACCTGGCCGGCCTGGCCATGACGCAAAAGACAAGAGACGGGATTTCGGGCGCCATGAAAGTTCGCTGACGTCGCGTTGGGCACCACGCTCCTGCATTGTCCGACAGGGTTATGGCCCGCGATGGACTGATGTGGGTACTAGCCATACGAAAGCCGGCCCGTCCAGGTGAACGGGCCGGCTGTCGAATTGGACCGGTGGCGTGTTGGTCGGCGTCAGTAATAGTTCCAGCGACGATGCCTCTTATCCCAGGAACGGTGATGGTATCGACGGTGGTTCCAGTAGTAATCGACCTGCTCGACGCTCGCGGTCTGCGCGGTGACGTCGCGTCCGAGCGGGCGGGTCGCCGGCGAGGCGGACGCGATCGAGGATACGCCGACGATCAAACCGGTGATCGTCAACGTCTGCAGAATCATTTTGTGCATGTCAAATTGCTCCAAGCGCTGTCGGGCAGAATGATGGTCCCACGAATGCCGGTGATTCGTCCAGCGATGTTCCGTGTCATATGTCAAAGTCGGGCTGGCGGGCAGCGCAAATAGCGTCGGCTTGATCATTTTGCGGATCATACGCCCGCCGAGCGAGGGTGCTGCCGCCTCACTTGGTGCCGATCCCGGTTGCCTGCGTGTGCGTCGCAATGTAACGCGGCCTTTGCCGGCGGTAAGTAACGAAGGCGGCGAAATCTTTGAGCGTCCATTCAGCAAGGCAACGCAGAGAAACGTCGCGTCGGGGCGACGAACTCGTCCTGTGCTGCAACCGTCACTATTTCGCGTGATCCCGCCTCCTGTGTCCGGCGCAACAAACCAAAGACTGACGACCCGGCGGCCTCGAGAGCCGCTACCGCATTGCCGCTCCGCAGCCGGTGGAACAGAAACAGGGCCGCTATGGCGTCACCCGCGCCGTTGACCGACAGCTTCAGCCGAGGCGTGCGCAGCAGATGAAATGCTCCGTCCTCGAACGTCATCATGTCGATATGGCCGTCCGGCGTTTCCTCGGTCTCCAGGCTGGTGAGCAGCACGCAGGCGGGGCCGCTCGCGTGCAGCATCGACCGCAGGCGCAGCACCGCCTGTTTCGCACCATGCAGCGTCGCGCAGTCCAGTCCGGTAAGACGCTCGATCTCGAACCGGTTCGGCGTGGCGATGTCGGCCGCCGGCAGGGCCTGGCTGCGCAGGAACTCCTCGATGCCTGGTCGTACGTAAACCCCTGTGTCGGTATCCCCGATGACCGGATCGCAGCAATACAGAGCGGCCGGGTTGGCGCGTCGGGTCGATGCCACGGCGTGCATGATCGCCTCGCCGATGTCCGCACCGCCCACGTAGCCCGACAGCACCGCGTCACATCGGTTCAGGGCACCCCGCGCGGCGATGCCATCGACGAGGTCGCGGACCGATTGGCCAGAATAGACGGCGCCTTTCCACTCCCCATACCCGGTATGGTTCGAGAACTGCACGGTGTTGATGGCCCAGACCTCCGCCCCCAGGCGCTGCAGCGGGAACACCGCGCTGGCATTGCCAACGTGGCCATAGGCCACCCAGGACTGGATCGACAGGATATTCATGCTTGGGTCCCCCGCTTTCCGCCGCGCTGCAATACGCTATATCCACCGCCAACGCATCCGCGCCCGAGGCCCGGCTAACGGGTCCATTTCACTCGTTCAGCCAGGATATTGCTCGACATGTCAACGCCGCTGCTGTTCCAACCTATCAGCTTCCGTTCGGTCACTGCCCGCAATCGCATCGTGGTGTCGCCGATGTGCCAATACAGCGCCAATGACGGGCTTGGCGACGACTGGCACATCCAGCACCTCGGCGCCCGTGCCGCCGGTGGGGCCGGGATCGTGTTCACCGAAGCGACACATGTCTCGGCGATCGGCCGCATCACGCCGCATTGCCTCGGTCTGTACACGCCCGAGCATCAGGCGCTGCTGACCCGGGCTGCCGCCATCATAACGCGCTGCGGTTCGGTGCCGGCGATCCAGATCGCCCATGCTGGCCGGAAGGCTTCCTCCCAGGTGCCGTGGGAGGGCGGCAAGCCGATCGCGGTGCAGGACGGCGGATGGGTTCCGGTCGCACCGAGCCCGCTGCCGTCGGTTCCGGGTGCCACCGATCCGCACCCGCTTTCGGTGTCGGAGATCGCCGATGTCATTGGCCAGTTCGCCACGACCGCCCGCATGGCGCGCGAGGCCGGCTTCAAGATCGCCGAAATCCACGGCGCGCATGGCTATCTCGGGCACTCCTTCCTGTCGCCGGTCTCCAACCACCGCAACGACTCCTACGGCGGCGATCTGAAGGGACGAGCGCGGTTCCTGCTGGAGGTGATCGAAGCGGTCCGGGCCGAATGGCCGTCGGACCTGCCGCTGTGGGTGCGGCTGTCATGCACCGACTGGGTGCCGGGTGGGCTGACCATCGAGGATACCGTCGCCGTCTCGCGCATGCTGGCCGCGACCGGGATGGTCGATCTGATCGACTGCTCTTCGGGCGGCGTGTCGCATGAGCAGAAGATCCCGTCGCTGTACCCCGGCTACCAGGTGCCGTTCGCCGATGCGGTCCGCAATCAGGCGGGCATCGCCACGGGCGCTGTCGGCATGATCACCGAACCCACCCACGCCGCCGAGATCGTGGCCAATGGCCGGGCCGACGTCGTGCTGCTGGCGCGGGCGCTGCTGGCTGATCCGGCATGGCCCCTGCGCGCGGCCAGGACGCTCGGCGTGAAGCCGGAGGTTCCGCCGCAATACCTTCGCGCGGCCTTGTAGCCGGCTCAGAGCGCGCCGCTGCGTCCGTCGGGACGCACGACCTTGCCCCCCGACGAACGCAGCGGCGCCATGACCGATTGAACGCGTGCATTGCTCATCGCGCCGGTGGGTTGCACAATGCCGAATTCCTGCAGCGATTCGCCGGGTGGTTGACCCGGTGTCGCGGAGTGTCTGATGCCATCCCGTTCACGTCTCGTCGCTCGTCTTTGCGTCTCGGCGCTGCCGCTGCTCCTGCTGGGCTGTGGCCCGGCGCGGAATGCCTTTGCCCCGGTTTGTCCGACGCCCCGGCTGATTCCGGCTCTGGCCGACGTCACGCGTTATGGCGGTCCAGGCCCGGCGCATGACGTGACGGACCTCATTCTCCAGGCCCGCGTGGTCGCGGTGAACGGAAGTTGCGAAACCGGTGATGACGCATCACATCTGCCGGCCAAGGTAAGAGTCTCGATTTCGATCCAGCGGGGTCCCGCAATGAGCGGCCGGGAGGCTGACGTTCCGGTGTTCCTGGCGGTCACGGAAGG
>DASWON010000353.1:0-17766 GCA_036398735.1 Rhodopila sp. | reverse complement strand
ACGCGGCGCGGTCCGCCGCGTGCTCGACGATCCAGCGCTGATCCAGTTCGAACGCCGTCTTGTAGACCGCCTTCTCCTGCTCACTCAGAAAGTCCAGGTGCTGTACGCTGCCTTTGGTCAGGGTGATCGACGACCAGACCTCATCGTTATCATAGCCCTTCTCCGCCAACAGCTTCTGCAGATGACGGTTCCGGACCGAAAAACTCCCCGACAAGGTCTTCTGCAGAAAGACGTTGGCGGCGATCGGCTCGATTCCGGGCGACGAGTTGCCCGCGATGATCGAAATCGACGCCGTCGGGGCGATCGACAGCTTGTGGGAGAACCGCTCCATCACGCCGTATTCCTTGGCGTCCGGGCACGGCCCGCGCTCCTCCGCCAGCTTGATTGACGCGGCATTCGCCTGGCCGCGGATGTGGCGAAAGATCTTCTTGTTCCAGACCTTGGCGACCACGCTCTCCCACGGCACGTTCAGGGCCTGAAGGAAAGAGTGGAATCCCATCACACCCAGGCCGACCGAACGCTCGCGCATGGCCGCGTACCGCGCCTTCTCCATCCCGGGCGGCGCCCGGTCGATGAAATCCTGCAGTACGTTGTCGAGGAACCGCATGATGTCCTCGATGAACGTCGGATGCTCTTCCCATTCCGCCCAGTTTTCCAGGTTCAGGCTGCACAGGCAGCACACCGCCGTGCGCTCATTCCCATGCTGGTCCTCGCCGGTCGGCAGCGTGATCTCGCTGCACAGGTTGGAGGTCTTCACCTCGAGCCCGGCCAGCTTGTGATGTTCGGGACGGGCATTGTTCACGTGATCGGAGAAAATCAGGTACGGCTCGCCGGTCTCGATCCGCGCCGTCAGGATCCGGACCCACAGCGCGCGGGCGGAAATCGACCGCACCACGGACTTGTCCTTCGGTGACAGCAGTTGCCATGGCTCATCCTGCTCAACGGCGCGCATGAACGCGTCCGGGATCTGGATGCCGTGGTGCAGGTTCAGCGCTTTGCGGTTGGGATCGCCGCCGGTCGGACGGCGGATCTCGATGAACTCCTCGATTTCGGGATGCCAGACCGGCAGGTAAACGGCAGCCGATCCGCGGCGCAACGAGCCCTGGCTGATCGCCAGCGTCAGGCTGTCCATGACCCGGATGAACGGGATGACACCTGACGTCTTGCCCACCGCGCCGACCTTCTCGCCGATCGACCGCAAATTGCCCCAGTATGAGCCGATGCCGCCACCTTTCGACGCCAACCAGACATTCTCGTTCCACAGCCCGACGATACCGTCCAGGCTGTCGGACGCCTCGTTCAGGAAGCAGGAGATCGGCAGGCCGCGATTGGTGCCGCCGTTCGACAGAATCGGGGTCGACGGCATGAACCACAGCTTGCTCATGTAATCATAGAGACGCTGCGCATGCGCCTGGTTGTCACCGTACTGGGATGCGACGCGCGCGAAAAGGTCCTGGAACTCCTCCCCCGGCATCAGATAGCGATCGGTCAGGGTGGCGCGTCCGAAGTCGGTCAGCAGCGCATCCCGCGACCGGTCGACTCGAACTTGGTGGCGACCTGGCATCTGAACGGCATCGAGCACGGCGGACTCCCCTGGCAACGTCATATCGCGGATGACCTTTCTCCCACAGACCTTTGGATTCGAAGCAAACCATATATGGGCAGACTGAGCGCCCAAACCCACAATATGAAGCATTTGTGGCCGGATTACCACGCCTCAATCTCGATAAACCGCGCCGTGACGTGCACGGTTAAACGTCTCTCATGCGGCTAGACATTTGCCACCCCGAGACGTTCTCTGCATGTTCCACGAGCCCGGGTCCACGAGTCAACCGAAATGAATCGGGCGGACCCGGCAACCCGGTGGCGACGGTCGGTGGCGGTAATTCCACCTCTTTGCCCGTCCGGTTGTCCGGTGGTGTGAACCGCGCCGGCCCAGCGGCCTGCGGCCGACTGCGCCAGGCAGATTGTGCCGGATAAGGCGCGTCAGGCGAAACCGTCGAACCGCATGAACGACCGGGCCGGGACTCGGGTCGTGACCAGCATATTTTCCGGCGCGTCGGGATCGGCGTGTCCGAGCGCCATGCCGCAGACAACGGTCTCTTCCTCGGCCAGTCCGAGTACCGGGCGGATGGCGCGATGGTAGTGTGACCAGGCGGCCTGCGCGCAGGTATCGAGGCCACGGCCGCGCGCCGCGGTCATGACGTTCTCCAGGAACATGCCGTAGTCGAGCCAGGAGCCGGTGGCGAGACGACGGTCGATGGTGAAGATCATCCCGACCGGCGCATCGAAGAACTGAAAGTTGCGGCGATGTTGCGCCTTCATCTTCGCCGTATCGCCCTTGCCGATGCCGAGCAGCCCGTAGAGGCCCCAGCCGACCTCGCGCCGGCGTCCGAGATACGGCTCGAAGAATGCCTCCGGGTAGTACCGCACCTCCTGCTCGTGGCCCGGTTCGGCGGCATCGAACACCGCCTGCACGACGTTGACCAACGCGTCCCTGGCCGCCCCGGCCAGCACATAGCCGCGCCACGGCTGCATGTTGGTGCCGCTGGGCGCGCGAGCGGCGGCGTCCAGAATCGCCTCGACGGTCGCCGCCGGGACCGGCGTCGGCAGAAACCGCCGGATCGAGCGGCGGGAGGTGATGGCGTGGTCGACCGCGCCGGGGTCCAGTACAGGCATGTCCATGGTCAGGTGTTCGCTTCCAGTCGGGAGATGAAGGCTTGCAGCGCCGGCGCCCATTTGGCGGCGTCCGCACCGGAGGCCAGATGGCCGTGGTCGCTGTCGATTTCCACGTATTCGGCGTCCACGCCGGCGCCGCGCAGCCCCGCCATGACGCCGGGCGCCAGGTCCGGCGGGAACAGCGCATCGGTACGCGACAGCACATACAGCACCGGCACCCGGATCCGCCCATAGTCCTTCGCGACATTGTACCGCGCCATCGCGTCGCCCAGGATGAACAGCGAGTTCGCGTCGAACACATCTGCCCAGGCCGAGGCGATCCGCCGCAGTTCCGCATCCCGCGCCGCTGGATCGGGGAACCGCTCGGCCAGGCTGTCCGCGAGGCCGTAACGCGTCAGCGTGTCCACCCGCAGCGCCGTCAGTGTGTCGTGCACCCCGCCCTTGTCGTAGTAGTCGCCGCCGTTCCAGTTCGGATCCTGCTCAAACCACTTCAGCAAGTCCGCCCGCCGGTCCGACTTTGGCGGCAGCGGCGAGGTCACCACCGGCGCCACGCCGTCCATGAAGTCGGGAAACGTCACCGCCCACTGGAAGGCCTGGAACCCGCCATACGATGGTCCGACCACGGCGCGCAGATGTTGCACCCCCAGGTGCTCCAGCAGCCGCTTCTGCGCGGTCACGATGTCCGCCACCGAGATCGCCGGGAACCGCGACCCATATGGCCTGCCCGACCGCGGATCGATCGACGCCGCGTTGGTCGAGCCGTAGCTCGATCCCAGCATATTGGAGCAGATGACGAAATACCGATCGGTGTCGATCGGCGCACCGGGCCCGACCAGGGTGCTCCAGGCGCCCTCGGACGAGGCCACGCCCGGCACGATCATGCTCGGGCCGCTCGTGTACCCATGCGTGACAAGAATCGCATTGCGCCCGTCCGGCGCGAGACGGCCCCGCGTCACGTAGGCAAGCGTCACCTCAGGCAATACCTCGCCGCCGGTCAGGGCGAAGTCGGCGAACTTGAAACTGGCGTGGGCGGCGTCCGACATGTCTGGCTCCTTTCCGCGATTCGGGTCAGGTTGCCATTGACCGCGTTTGCATGCGAATCAGCGCCCGCATTGTCGGCAAGCAAAGGCATACCATGAAGCACCCGATCGCTACCACGCTGAGCCTGGCCCTGCTGGCGGCCGGTGTTGCCGCCCCCGCGCTCGCGGCGGATATGACCGTCAGGATGCTCAGGGCGACGCAGGAGGGTACCGGGGATCCGCTGGGCACGATTACGCTGAGCGACACCGAGGGAGGCGCCAGCTTCAAGCTCCATCTGCACGGCCTGCCACCCGGCGAGCACGGTTTCCACGTCCATGAGAACGGCAACTGCGGCCCCACCACGATGAACGAGGTGCGGATCCCGGCAGGCGCCGCGGGCGGCCACCTGGATCCGGACCACACCAACAAGCACATGGGTCCGGCGGGTGGCGGGCACCTGGGCGATCTGCCTGTGCTGGCGGTGGCGGCCGACGGCACCGCCGATCAGACCCTGGTCGCGCCGCACATCAAGGAGGTCGCTGCGCTCAAGGGCCACGCGCTGATGATCCATGTCGGCGGCGACAACTACAGCGACTCGCCGGCTGCACTGGGCGGCGGCGGTGGCCGCTTCGCCTGCGGCATCGTGGAGTAGACGCCATGGAATTCGGCATCGCCGTCGCCACTGCCGCGGACAGCTGGAAGGTCGTCAAGCGGGCCGAGGACCTGGGGTTCTCGCACGCCTGGTTCTACGACACGCAGATGCTGTGCGCGGACTGTTTCGTCGCGATGGGGGCTGCGGCGGTCCAGACCTCGCGCATCCGTCTCGGCACCGGCGTCCTGATCCCGACCAATCGGCTCGCGCCGGTGACGGCCAACGCCTTCGCGTCGTTGAACCGGCTCGCGCCCGGACGGATTGATTTCGGCGTCGGCACCGGCTTCACCGGGCGGCGCACCATGGGCCTCGGTGCCATGAAGCAGTCCGACATGGAGGAATACATCCGCGTCGTCATGGCCCTGCTGGATCGCGAGACGCCCGAGTTCGAGGTCGAGGGCAAGCGCCAGAAGATCACCTTCCTCAACCCGGAACTGAATCTGATCAACCTGCGCGACGAGGTGAAACTGCACATCTCGGCGTATGGGCCGCGCGGACGGGCGCTGACTGCCAGGCTGGGTGCGGGCTGGCTGAACTTCGTCGGCGATGTGCCCGGCGGCGTGGCGGCGATGCGGGAGATGCAGCAAAGCTGGGACCGTGGCGGCAATGATATGAGCGACCTGTCGGCGGTCGCTTTCGCGCTGGGCTGCGTGCTGCAGGCGGGCGAGGCAGCAGACAGCGACCGAGCGATGGCGCAGGCCGGACCGCGCGCGGCGGTGCTGCTGCATCGCGCGGCGGACGAGGCGCTGGCTGGCCTGCCGAACACCTCGCCCGTCCCGCCCGAGCTGGCCGAACCGATCGCCGGCTACGTCGAACTGGCGAAGACATTTGAACCCGCGGACGCCCGCTATCTGACCAACCACCGGGGCCACCTGATGGCGGTAAAGGACATCGAGCGGCAGTTTGTAACCGCCGAGATGATCCGCCGGACGACCTTCACCGGCACTGCGGACGATCTGCGGGAGCGGATCTCGGCGCTGCGTGACGGGGGCTACACGCAGTTCACCATCCAGCTCGTTCCCGGGCAGGAGGCCGCTATCGAGGACTGGGCGCGGGTCGCCGGGTTGCAGTAGCGCGCCCTCCAGCGACCGAGGTGGAGGGGCCGGCGTAGACGCGTCGGTTGCCGCTGCCACCACCGCACCCCCAGACCCGAGCACCTGGCGCGACCGACCCCGGCAGGCTGCCGGCGCTGCCGTCAGGCCTCGCACCCGCCGGCCGGTGTTGGCGCCGGCTGCTATGCGCGCCGGGGGTGTCGTGGCGACTGCGCGCCGGAGGGGGCGTGGCGACTGCGCGCGGGGAGGGGCGTGGCGACTACTCGTACCTCGATGAGATCCCGGCCAGCTGGCCACCGCCGAAGAGTTAACCATCCGGCCGGCTGACGTCAGACCACGAGGCGTCGCACGTCACCGGCCGCCTCAAGCATCGCCTCGGCCCGTCGCTGTCACCGGCGCATCGCCTTGGCAAACAACCCGGTGTTGTAATGCAGCATGTCCAGGTAGGTCGCCGCCGGCCCACCCGACGGCGACAGAGCATCTGAATACACCGTCCCGCCGAGGGTTGCCCCGGTTTCCCGAGCCAGCATCTGCGCCATGCGAGGGCTGGTCATGTTCTCGATGAACACCGCGCGCACGTTCTCCCGCTTGATCTGAGCGATCAGTGCCGCGATCGCCTTGGCCGAGGGTTCGGAGTCGGTGCTGATTCCTTCGGCCGACAGGAACTCGATCCTGTACCGAACGCCGTAGTAGCCGAACGCGTCGTGCGTGGTGATGATCCGCCGCTGGTCCGCGGGTATGTCGGCCAGCTTCGACTCGATCCAGGTACCGGTCTGGGTGATCTGATCGACATACCGGGCGGCGCTCGCACGATACCGGGCAGCGTTGCCAGGGTCGGCGGCCACGAGGCCGTCGGCGATCGCCTGCACATACAGGACCGCGTTCGCCGGGTCCTGCCAGGCGTGCGGATCGGTCGCGATCACGCCGCCGTCCTCCCGCATGGTGCGCGGCTTGACCTTTTCCGCCGCCACCACGACCTTGCCCTTGAAGCCGACGGCCCCGGTCAGCCGCTCCATCCAGCCCTCCAGCCCCAGGCCGTTGCGCACCAGCAGGCTGGAGGCCATCAGCGTGCGCAGATCTTTGGGTCGCGGCTCATAGACATGCGCGTCACCGTCCGGACCAACGAATTCCTCGACCGATACGGCGTCGCCGCCCACCTGACGGGTCATGTCGGCGAGGATCGAGAAACTGGCGACCACGGGCAGCCGCGAGGCTGCGCGGGCCACAGCGGGCGACAATGCCACGCGCGCCGTCCCCAAAGCAGTGAGGCCCAGGGCGGCAAGATAGGAGCGTCGGCGCATGAGGTCGTCCTGTTACGTTATAATATAACGTTACCCCTGAACATGCCTTCGCTCAAGCCATTCCTCGCGGCGCTTCGACATTGCTGCCGCAGCGGGACGACAGCGCCGCGCGGACCCCTTTCTGGGCAAGGACCGCGGGCGCGAGGCCAGCCGCCGCCCGGGTTGTGATCAGCCGAGTGGCGACCGCCATGCGGCGGTGCCGGATGTCGAGGTCGTAGCGCTGGTTGGAAAGCGAAGGTCTGCGTGGTGAACACCTGCAGATATGCAGCTCGCCGGCGACATAGCGGTTCGTGAAGGTGCGCAGCGCGTTGGCCGCCCGGTCCCATTGCCGTTCGCCGCGGCTGTACCCGGCTTTGCAGGATGCGCGGCGCAGCGAGAAGGTCCCATCTGCTAAAACGCGTTCCGGGCCTGCCGATGAGACGCCACCAAGGCATCCGGCCGGCGCGCGCCAGGCCCGGCCGGACGTGCCGCGCGACGCGCCTCCGACGAGGTCACACGGCCATCCGGCGGCGCGCGCTGATGTTCAAAAAATACCGGATGGACCGCCCGTTCGATATCGTTATGCAGCGGCCCTGGCTGCGAGCACGCCCAATGCACACGAAGCCAAACGGGTTCCGGCGCTGTCCGCTCGGCTGGTCAGGATCACCGGCACGCGGGCACCGAGGACCAGCCCGGCCGCTTCGGCGCCGGCCATGAACGTCAGCTGCTTGGCGAGCATGTTGCCAGCTTCAAGATCCGGCACCAGCAGGATATCCGCTCGGCCCGCCACGTCCGAAACGATGCCCTTCTCCGCCGCCGCCGCCTCGTTGATCGCATTGTCGAACGCCAAAGGGCCGTCCAGGATACCGCCGGTGATCTGCCCGCGATCGGCCATCTTGCACAGCGCCGCCGCATCCAGCGTAGACCGCATCCGGTCGTTGATCGTTTCGACAGCTGCCAGGATCGCCACGCGTGGGCGGGGGACGCCGATCACGTGCGCCAGATCGATCGCGTTTTGCACGATTGCGGCCTTGTCCATCAGGTCGGGGGTGATGTTGATGGCGGCGTCGGTGATCAGCAGCGGGCGCGGATAGTCCGGGACATCCATCAGGTAGACATGGCTGATCCGTCGCGCCGTCCGCAGCCCGGTGTCCGCCGCGACCACGGCATGCATCAGATCGGCGGTGTGGAGGTTGCCCTTCATGAGCAGGCCCACATCACCCGAACGCGCCAAGGCAACCGCTCGCGCCGCGGCCTCAGCGTGCCCCGCGACGTCAATCAGCGTGACCCCGCCGAGATCCACGCCGGTGTCCCGAGCCACCTGTTGCATGCGCGCTTCGGGACCGAGCAGAACCGGAACGATCAAGCCGGCTTTCGCGGCATCCACCGCGGCGTGCAGCGTAACGGCATCGTCAGGGTAGACCACCGCGGTTCGCAACGCGCCACCCGCCGCGGCGCGAGCGATCATCGCCACGTTGCGGTCGTGGCGCTCGACCCGCACGTCGGGCAACGTGACGCGCCTGACACGAACCTTTTCATGCGGCGCGCGGACGAACGCGCTGCCGGTTATCACCGCCTTGCCGTCCTGGTTGGCGCAAAGGCAATCCAGCACGACGTCACCCTTGGGCGGCTTTTTCTCACGCACGGTCACTGTCGCCGTGACTGTGTCACCGATACTCACCGGATACACGAACCGCAGGTCCTGCCCGAGATAGATCGTTCCGGGGCCAGGCAACCTGGTGCCAAGCGTGGCGGAGATCAGGCCGGCGCCCCACATCCCCTGGATGATAACGTGGTGGAACATATCGGTCGCGGCATAGGCAGGGTAGACGTGGGCCGGGTTGACGTCACCCGTGACGGTCGCGAACAGGTCGATATCGCGCTGCGTAACGACATGCGAGATGCTGGCAGAGTCGCCAACCGCCAGTTCGTCGAACGTCCGGTTCTCGATGAACGCATCGCTGGTTCCGTCTGCCATCGTCACCCTCTGGCTGCTGACTGATCATTCGCGGGCATCCGGGGCGCCTGGCCGGGACTGGGGCCGCCGCGCATCCGGTTGACTTCGTATAGCTCATTCCTATCGTCGCGGTTTGATCCATCTCAATGGAAACCGAAGCCGACGCAGCCACCCTGGGACCTCACCTGCTGACAATCAGGCATGACGATCAGGCGCCCCGGGCGACCAGGGCACGGCAGCAATCAGGGCGCGGCGGCGGTCAGGGCGCGGCGCCAAGCACCCAGGAGAATGCCATGCAAGCGATGGTACTGAACAAGGTCGGTACTCCGCTGGTCTGGACCGACCTCGGTGGGCGGCAGCCGGGGCCAAACCAGATCCGCGTGAAGGTGGCTGCCTGCGGCGTCTGCCGCACCGACCTGCACGTGGTCGATGGCGAGTTGCCGCATCCCATGGTGCCGATCGTTCCGGGGCACGAGATTGTCGGCCGGATTGACGCAATTGGCCCCGGTGTCGAGGGCCTCAGTCTGCACCAGCGCGTCGGCATCCCCTGGCTCGGCCACACCTGCGGCGTCTGCGCGTACTGCCGGTCGCAGCATGAGAATCTATGCGACGACCCGCTGTTCACCGGCTACACGCGCGACGGCGGTTTTGCAACCGAGACGATCGCCGACGCCAGGTTCGCCTTCCCGCTTGGAGAGACCGGCAGCGATGAAGCGCTGGCTCCGTTGCTCTGCGCCGGACTGATCGGCTGGCGGTCCCTGGTGATCGCCGGCGACGGCAAGAAGCTGGGCCTCTACGGGTTCGGCGCGGCGGCGCACATCCTGGCTCAGGTCGCCGCCTGGCAGGGTCGGTCGGTGTTCGCGTTCACCCGTCCCGGCGACACCACGGCGCAGGACTTCGCCCGCAGCCTGGGCGCCGTCTGGGCCGGCGGATCGGATGACGCGCCGCCGGAACCGCTTGACGCCGCCATTATCTTCGCACCCGTGGGCGCGCTGGTGCCGCCGGCGCTGAAAGCCGTGCGCAAGGGCGGGCGGGTGGTCTGCGGCGGCATCCACATGAGCGACATTCCAAGCTTTCCCTACAGCCTGCTCTGGGAGGAACGGCAACTCGTTTCGGTCGCCAATCTCACACGGCAGGACGGGATCGACTTCCTGAGCCTGGCGCCCCGCATCGGTATAGTAACGAAGACGACGCGATATCCGCTGCGCCAGGCGAACGAGGCATTGGCCGATCTCCGCGCGGGCCGTTTTGAGGGGGCGGCGGTCCTGATACCCTGACGCCGATCCGCGATGATCTTCTTCGCGGTCGCTATGGCCGGGCCGGTGCGCTCGCGCGTGAGGAGCCGACCCAGTGACCCGCGACCCGCGCTTCGAGAGCCAGCAGTCGTCGGCGGCTGGACCCCCGAGGCCGAGTTACACAGAGACGAGCAACACTATACCAGCCACCGTGAAGGCGGCCGCCGGCTGAATGGCCATCCAGCTCTGGTGGTTTTCGGACCCAAAGTCGTGGGTCACCGGGCCGAGCCCGATGATGACACAAAGGAGACGGGCCGGCGAAGCCAGGTGATGACACGCAGGAGACACCCCGGCGAGGCCGGCCGATGATACAAAGGAGCCATCCCGGGGAAGCCAAGTGATGACACGCAGGAGACGCACCTGGCGCAGTCCGGTCATGCCACGGAGGAGACACCGCGGCGACGCCGACCGATGACACAAAGGCGATATCCCGGCCAGGCCAGGTGATGACACGCAGGAGACACCTCCGGAGAGCTATCGCGCGATGGACCGCCGCCATGTGACAGCGGTCAGCGT
Source organism: Rhodopila sp. (assembly GCA_036398735.1). Lineage (GTDB taxonomy): Bacteria > Pseudomonadota > Alphaproteobacteria > Acetobacterales > Acetobacteraceae > Rhodopila. Next base: position 7,315 of record DASWON010000353.1, on the reverse strand, counting down.
CGACGCTGCCTGGTATTCGCACAGCGTTGGCCAGGCGACTGTGCGTGAGGTCGACGAGATACCGCCCGCCCATGGCCGACGAGGCAACTCGGCCGGCTGGTAGGAACTTGGATCATGTGGCCATCACGGCGCACCGACCACAGCGTCCATTTCCCGAAAGTCGGGAAGCGCTGCATCCAGCGGCTTGCCGGCACGCAGGATCACCCGATCCGCTTGCGGACGCGCGAGCAGCTCAGTCATCGAACGTGCGCGGAACAACACCAGGTCGGCCGGGGCATCGATCTCGATACGACCCCGGTCGGCGAAGCCGCAGGACGCGGCGGGTGTTGCGGTCACCGACGCAGTCCAGGTGCCGAACGGATGATCGAGCTGTGCAATCCGCACGGCTTCCCGGTACACCTCCATCATGTCGTAGTCGCCATAGGCGTAGAACGGGTCGCGGCAGTTGTCGGAGGCGAACGAAACCGGCACGCCCGCGGCACGGAACTCGTGCACCATGGTGATGCCGCGCCAGCGCGGCGTGCGTCCGGACAGGCGGCCCTGCAGATACATGTTGCACATCGGCAGGTTGATCACCCGCAGCCCGGCGTCGGCGCACAGCGTGATCGTCCCCAGCGCCTCGGCCTGTGTCTGGACAGACAGGGAGCAGACATGGCCGACCTGGATCGGCGCCTTGAAGCCCCGGCGTAGAGCGGTCCTGGCGACGGCGTCCAGTGTGCGCGAGGTTGGATCGCCGGTTTCGTCGAGGTGCAGGTCGAGCGCCAGGCCGCGCTCCTCGGCCAGGCCGAAGAAGCGGTCCAGCAGCGGCTGGAACCCGGGCTGCGACGCCTGGCCGCCCTCGCCCGTGGTGCTCATGCCGAGGATGCCACCGGAAGCCGCGACCTCGTCGGCCAACGCGACGCCGTCATCGCCGGCGAAACGTTCCAACGGGCAGATCGATACCGCCTGCAGGTCGATGCGCCCCGCCCAGGCGTCCCGCAGGCGGCGGAACACCGCCCAATGGGCGCGGGCGTTCGGCCAGTAGCTGTCCAGGTGCGTGCGAATGGCCGCGGTGCCGTGGGCGAAGGCGCAGCGTAGACCGAACTCGAAGCGCGGTCCGATGTCATCCTCGGTATAGTGTTTGCCGCGGTCGGCGATCACCGCATTCTTGGCACCGGGGTGGGTGCCGTCGGGGTTCGGCTGGCGGGGCCAGGTCTGGGTCTTGTCCAGATGCACATGCCCATCGACGAAGCAGGGCCAGAGCTGGCCGCGATCGAGATCGATGCCTTCCGGCGCTGTTCCCACGGGAGCGATGGCGGCGATGCGGCCATCCGTGAGGCGCAGATCGAGGCGGATCAGTCCCTCGGCATCGGATGGCGCCGGCATCGAGCTCAGCAGCGCGGCCGGCACCTGCGCGTTGCGCAGCCAGAGATCCGGCGGCAGGGCGGTTGGGAACCAGGAAGGAATCATGTTGGCATCCGATATGCTTGCGTCAGGTGTAGACGGGTCGCCTGACATGCGACCCGTGCGGGGGAAGAATGGAAGCACTCGATCGTCTGCTGGATGACCTGTCGGACATTCCGCACACCACCGAACCGGCGCTGGTGCGGCAGAAGTCGCGTGACTTCTTCTGGTACAGTCCGGTGCTGAACCGGCAGCTGCGCGGCTGCACCGCTCAGGCGGTGATCAGCCCGCGCGATGAGGCGGACACGGTCCGTGTCGCGTCCGCGTGTTTTCGGCATAACGTTCCCGTCACGGCGCGCGGCGGCGGCACCGGGAATTATGGGCAGGCTGTGCCGTTGCGCGGCGGGGTGGTCCTGGACATGACGGCTCTCGATACGATCGAGTGGCAGCGTCCCGGGATGCTGCGTGTCGGCGCCGGCCGCAAGCTGATCGACATCGATCGCGACACCCGCCCGCGCGGGTGGGAACTGCGCATGCATCCGTCCACCAAACGCACCGCGACCATCGGCGGGTTCGTCGGCGGCGGTTCGGGCGGCGTCGGCTCCGTCACCTGGGGCGGACTGCGCGAGCCCGGCAATGTCGCGGCCGCCCGCATCGTGACCATGGAGGCCGAACCACGCGTGCTGGAACTGCGGGAGGGCGAGGCGCAGGCGGTCAATCATGCCTACGGCACCACCGGCCTGATCACCGCGCTGGAGATGCCGCTGGCGCCGGCGTGGCAATGGATCGACATGATCGTTGCCTTCCCGACGTTCATGGACGCGGTCCGCTTCGGCTATGCGGTGGCGCTGGCGGACGGGATCGTGAAGAAGCTGGTGTCGCCGATCGCCTGGCCGACGCCTGACGCGTTTCGTCAGATCCGGCAGCACTGTCCCGACGGCCGGGCGATCCTGATCGCCATGGTCGCCGAACCGTCGGTCGAAGCCTTCAAGTCGGTGCTGGCGCGGCACCATGGCAGCGGCACGATCACGTTGCAGCAGCCGACCGCCGAGGCGCCGGGCGAAGTGCCGCTGTACGAGTTCACCTGGAACCATACGACACTGCAGATGCTCAAGCGCGATCGCGGCGTCACCTATCTGCAGGCGCTGCATCCGGCGGACCGGGTGCTCGACAGCGTCGCCGAGATCGAACGCCTGTTTGGTGACGAACTGACGCCGCACCTCGAGTTTCTGCGTGTCGGCGGACGGGTGACGGCGAGCGGCCTGCCGATCGTGCGGTTCACAACGGAGGAGCGACTGAACGCGATCATCGCGGCGCATCGGGCGCATGGCGTCTCGATCGCCGACCCGCACGTGTTCACGCTGGAGGACGGTGTCGGCCACAAGCAGGTCGACGCCGACCAGTTGTCGTTCAAGCGTCATGCCGACCCGCATGGGCTGCTCAATCCCGGCAAGATGCGGAGCTTCGTGGCCGCGCCATAGGGCCGGCCCGCACGACCGCGCGCCATCCGGTCCGGGACCCACAGCGCCTCAGGTCCGGGCGCATTTCGCGTCAGGGTCTTCCGGGAAACAAGTGCCGCCGCCGCGTGCTCCGTCGTCGTGACCGCTGCCGCGTGCTCCATCGTCGTATTCGCCGCCCCGTGCTTCGTCGTCGTGTCCGCCGCCCCGTGCTCCATCGTCGTGTCCGCTGCCGCGTGCTCCATCGTCGTATCCGCCGCCCCGTGCTCCACCGTCGTATCCGCCGCCGCGTGCTTCGTCGTCGCGTGCCCCATCGTCCTGCCTGCTGCCCCGTGTTCCATCGTCGTGTCATGACCGGGCCTGGCCCGGTCACCCACGTCTTTCGTTGTTGCGCTCAGGCAGATCGCCGAAGGCAGGGCCGCCTGCCCGACCATGACACGCGGGATGTGCCCAGCCCCCGCCATCGACCAGAAAATGCTGCGCCACCTGCCGGTAAGCCACGAGACGGGCCTCGATGGCATTGCTGTCGTTTCGTAACCCCACAGAAGTTCCTGACGCACCGCTACGTATCAGCAACGACATAGTTTCGCGTCACCTCAGCCTCATCGTGCGCCTTGAAAAGTTCCAGCAGGCGACGGCGCATGATCAGGCCGGGCCGGTCGGAGGTCATGTTCGCCTCGGTCCGATGCGCGAGATCCAGCGCGGCATCCGGGTCGGTGGCTTCCAGGATCTCCCGATCCTCATAAACCACGGCCGCATCCCAGTCGATCAGCGCCTGGGTCGGGCACTCCCCCTCGGTGTCATTGCGGTACAGCAGTTGCACCAGCTGGATACGCCCGTCATCGATCGGCGTCGCGCAGTTGATGATGATATGGCGGATGCCGCTGGGATAGGTCATGTCCATGCGCCGGCAGAACGGCAGGTACCAGTGGTTGCGCATGGTCCGGATCGTGGTGGCGTCGGTCGTCCCGGTCACGCGATAAGCGGCGGGCGGGTTGATGACCTCGACCACGGTCGTGGCGACGAAGCCGTAGTCGGTCTCCTCGATCTCATACTTGCTGGGCTTTGGCTGGGCGTTGTCGCCGAACGTGCCGCGGTGCACGAACGCGAAGTGAGCATTGTCGAAGCTATTCTCCATCAGCCGCAGCGGCGCGGTCTGCCATTGATCGTAGAACTGGAAGATGCGCCGGAAATCGGGATCGCCATCCTCGGGGATATCGAACAGCGGCAACAAAGGTTCGGCGAGCGCGACCCAGACATAGCCGTAGCGCGCCTGGCAGTGGAACGATTCGACGCTGTGCCGGGGCAGCCCCGCCGCCGGATCGTATTGCGGGATACGCACGACCTTGCCGTCGCGGTCGTAGGTCCAGCCGTGGTAGCCGCAGACGATGTTCCCGGCATCCATCCAGCCTTTCGACAGCTTCGCCGTGCGATGGCAGCAACGGTCGCGCAGGGCGGCCGGGTTGCCGTCGGCGTCGAGAAACAGCACGATGTCCTCGCTCATCAGACGGAATGGCTTGGGGCCGTCGGCCAGATAGGAAACCGGCATCGTCGCGTACCAGAATCGTCGTAGCGTCTTCTGTTGCGTGGTCAGCATCGCCCTACCTTTCCGTTTTCACCGCGCTCTCGTGCCAGTGGCCCAGCAGCAGCCGGTCCAGGCCTACCATAAGCCCGAACAACGCCACACCCGTGACAGTAATCAGCAGCAGGGCGGCGAACATCCGAGGGATGTCCAGCTGGAACCCCGACTGCAGGATCTCATAGGCCAGTCCGGCGCTGCGGCCGCCGGTCCCCGCGACAAACTCCGCCACCACCGCGCCGATCAGCGCCAGCCCGCTGGAAATGCGCAGACCCGCCATGAAGAACGGCAATGCACTCGGCACCCGCAGCCGCCACAAGGTCTGTGCCCGTCCCACCTTGTTCATGCGGAAATACGCCAGCAGCCCCGGATCGACGCTGCGCAGGCCGATCGTCGTGTTGCTGATGATCGGAAACAGTGCGATGACCGTCGCGCACGCGGTCAGCGCCAGAGGTGTATTTTTCACCAGGATGATGATCAGCGGCGCCACAGCGACGATCGGCGTCACCTGCAACAGGACGGCGTACGGCAGCAGACTCATTTCGATCCAGCGGCTCTGGATGAACAGGAACGCCGTCAGCACCCCCAGGACGGTGGCCAGCGCGAACGCCGCGAAGGTGATCTTCAGCGTGCTTCCCAGGGCATGCAGCAGGCTCGGCCAGTTCTCCACCAGGCTCTCCCCGATGTCGGACGGCGCGGGAAACAGATAGACCGGGACTTCGAAATAGCCGCAGCAGAACTGCCAGAGGCTCAGCAGCAGCGCACCCACGACCAGCGGCGCGACCACAGGCGCGAACCAGTCACGGTCGATCAGCGGGCGCATCAGCCGCGGCTCGCGATGGCGGCGTCGGTCAGCAGGGCCGACAGGTCCCGGCACAGCGCCGCGAACCGCAGGCTGGCGCGAAACCCCTCGCCTCTCGGCCTTGGTTCATCCACCACGAACTCGCTGAACACCCGGCCCGGCTGCGCCGCCATGACGACGATGCGGGTGGATAGAAACACCGCCTCATAGATCGAATGCGTGACGAACACCGCGGTCAGCCGCCGCTCCCACGACAACCGAGCCAGGTCTTCGTCCAGACGGTTGCGGGTGAACTCGTCGAGCGCACCGAACGGCTCATCCATCAGCAGCAGGTCCGGGTCGGTAACCAACGCTCGGGCGATGGAGACACGCATGCGCATGCCGCCGGAGAGTTGCCGCGGATATCGCCGAGCGGCCGTGGTCAGTTCGACCTGTTCCAGAGCGGCCGCCACCCGTGGTCTGGCCGCAGCCCGGTCGACACGGGCGAAATCCAGCGGCAGGCGCACGTTGGTCTCGACGCGCGCCCACGGCATCAGGGTCGGATCCTGGAACACAAACGCCAGTCGCCTTCCCGCCTGGCCGATCTTGGAGAAGTCGCCGCGCCACCAACGCAGGCGGCCGTCGCTTGGCTCGATCAGGTTGGAGATCAGCTTCAGCAACGTGCTCTTGCCGCAGCCGGACGGGCCGATCAGGCTGACGAACTCACCGCGCCGGATCGACAGGTCGATCGGAGCCAGACCGCGGAAGCCGTTCGCGAACACCTTCTCCGCCGACAGCACCTCGATGATCGGCCCGCCGGCATCGGGTTCCGAGGCGGACTCGTTCATGCCATCATGATGTGCAGGTCCTTGACGAATTCCGTGGTGAACGCGCTTTTCCAGTTGGTTGAGGCCTTCAGGAGATTTGCCTTCACCAGGAAGTCGTAAGTCGCCTTCCACCTTGCCTCGGTCATAATCCCGATGCCTTGCGTGGCCGCGGTGTCACCGTCCAGCAGCTTGATGTCTTTCATCGTCTTGATCGCATACTCGATGCGATCATCGGTCATCTTCGGGTTGTCCTGCTTGATCAGGGCATTGGCCGGCGCCGGGTAGCTCATGAAGTCGTGCCAGCCTTGCAACGAGGCCTTCACGAAGGCCGCCGCCGCCTCCTTGTTCTTGCTGAGGAAGCCGTTGGTGGTGACCATGGTGCTGCCGTACGGCGGGTAGCCCTCCTTGGCGAACAGGAAGAACTTGACCGCCGGATCCTCCTTGCGTGCCTCAAACGGTTCGGACGTCGCGTAGGCCTGCACCGCGAGGGTCTTGTCCACCAGGAACGGCTGCAGGTTGAACGTGTAGGCCCCGGCCATGTCGTCGGTGAAGCCGAAACGCTGCTTCAGCCAGGGCCAGAACGTCGTGTGCGAAGTATTCGCGATCAGGATCTTGTGCCCCTTCAGGGCGGCGATCGCGTTGATATCGCCGTGCGTCATGACGCCTTGCAAGTCGTACTGGAACGACGTGCCGATGGTCACCACCGGCAGGCCTTTCGCAACGGCGCCGAGGGTCTGGATGTCGTAGCCCATGATGATGTCGGCCTCACCGGCGGTCAGCAGTTGCAGACCGTTCACCTGCGGGCCGCCCATCTTGATCGTCACATCCAGTCCGGCCTTGTCGTACAGCCCGGTCGCCTTCGCCTGATAGAAGCCGCCATGTTCGGCCTGCGCGAACCAGCTGGTCAGAAAGGTGATCTTGGTCGCCGCCCTGGCGGGCCTGGTCAGTGCACCGGCCGCGGCAAGAGCGGCACCTCCGGCCAGAATCGAGCGGCGGGACGTCTGTCCCATGAAGTCACCTCGGTGTTGGGGTCAGTGAGAAAATCGTAGCAGGAACCATGCCAGCGGACGTCGCCGGCCGGTGAACCCGGGATGAATAACCCGGCGATACAGCGGCCTCGCCGGCCGTTCACGGCCTCGGCCGGGAGCGTCATTTTCGGCTGCGTCAGAAGGCCGATAGGCGCTCTGGGCAGATGCCGTCGAACCGTGCGATTGCTCCATTCCTGGTCACAAAAGGGTGTTGAGACATGACCGTGTTCAGACAATGGCAGGATCTTACCTGGCGCGAT
>DASWON010000352.1:0-3080 GCA_036398735.1 Rhodopila sp. | reverse complement strand
AAGCGGCTCCGGCAAGTCGACGCTGCTGAAGATCGCGGCGGGATTCGAGCAGGCCGACCAGGGCGTCATCCGGCTGCAAGGCCAGGACATCACCCACGCCCCGCCCTACCGGCGCAACATCAATACGGTGTTTCAGAGCTATGCGCTGTTTCCCCACCTGACCGTGTTCGAGAACGTGGCGTACGGGCTGCGGCGCAAGCGCGTCGCGGAGTCCGACCTGCGGCGGCGCGTCGAGGAGGCCCTGGCCCTGGTCGATCTCGGAGACTTTGGCCCGCGCGCGCCGGAAACGCTGAGCGGTGGAGAGCAGCAGCGCATCGCCCTGGCACGCGCTCTGGTGAACCGGCCGGCCGTGCTGCTGCTCGACGAGCCGCTGTCCGCACTCGATCTGAAAATCCGCCGGCGCATGCAGTCGGAATTGCGGCGCATCCACCAGGATGTCGGAACGACCTTCCTCTACGTGACGCACGACCAGGAGGAAGCGCTGGTCATGGCGGACCGCATCACCGTGATGCGGCGGGGCGTTCTGGAACAGGTCGGATCGGCACACGATATCTACGACCATCCGGCGACGCCATTCGTTGCGGATTTCATCGGTGAAATGAACTGGCTGCCCGGCACGCTGCAGACCGGCGGCGCCGAAGCGTCGATGCGGCTCGACGACGGGACAGTGCTGCGGGCCGGAGCACCCGTCCGTGCGCTGCCGCCAGGGGCCGTCTCGCTGGGCGTACGGCCGGAGCGCGTGCGCCTTGCCTCGCCGCGCGAGGTGCCGGCACCCAACGTCAACGCCGTGCCCGCCCGCATCGAATCGATCACCTTCCAGGGCGCCAGCGCCACGATCGCACTCCGCACCGAACGCGGTGTCGCGCTGCGCTGCCTGCACCAGAACGCGGGCGACGCCACGATCGCCGCCCCCGGGACGGAGGTGCTGTGCCTGTGGGACATCGCCGCCAGCCACCTGTTCGACCGCAACGAAGCCCTGGCCGGCAGCCGTGAGGCGATGGCCGCATAAGCGCGTAATCCCGTCTGCTTTTAGGCCCACTCAGGAGAGTTTCGCGATGTCCCACAAGCTAGGGTCCCACCAGATCGGCCGCCGTGTCGCCCTGCGTGCCGGCGCCGCGGGTACCCTCGGCCTGCTCGGCGCCTCCCGCGCGGGTGCCGCGGAGCACGCGGTGAACGGCATGATCTTTTGCCACACCATGGGAACCGCCGCCGATATCGCCGCCTTCAAGGCCGCCACCGGCGACGACTTCAACGTCACCTGCTGGAGCTCCAACACCGATACGCTCACCAAGCTCGCCTCGGGCGCCGGCCGCACCTTCGATATCTTCAACCTGAGCCAGCAGTTCATCCCGGTGGCGATCCAACGCGGCCTGGTCGCTCCGCTCGACCTGAGCAAGATACCCAACGCCCAGTTCCTGGCCCCGGCATTCGCGAACCCGTCGTACTCGACCGTCGGCGACAAGCACTACTCGCTGCCGTTCATGTTCGGCTACGACTCGCTGGTCTACAATCGCAAGAAGATGGGGCCTGTCGACAGCTACGGCGTGTTGTTTGACGAGAAATACAAAGGCCAGGTCGCGATCAAGGACGATCCGGGCGTGATGATCCCCGAAACCGCCCTCTACATGGGCTACAAGGATCCGTGGCACCTCGGCAGCAGCGATCTGAAGCGGATCACCGATTTCCTGATCGCCAAGAAGCCGATGTTCCGCAAACTGTGGGGCGGCTTCGCGGAGGCCGTGTCGCTGCTGAAAAGCGAAGAGGTGCTGGTGGTCGGCGACGGCTGGATCTCGATGGCCTGGACCTTGAACAACGGTGGCACCGGCAGCGACTTCGCCATCGCCAACCCGCGCGAGAAGGCCCTGGTCTGGACCCACGACTGGCTCATGCCCAAGGAAGCGCTCGACCGCGGCGCGGCGGACGCCATCTACGCCTACATGAACTGGTCGATCGGCGCGGAGCAGGCGGCGAACATGGGGCGCAAGGTCGGCTATGTGTCACCCTCGACAGCCGCTCTGAAGGTGCTGTCGCCCGAGGAGCAGAAGACCATCGGCTACGATGACTACCAGGCGGTGATGAAAGGCGGCATGCCGATGAGCGAGTTCCCGGCCAATTACCAGGAATGGGTCGAGTCCTGGAGCCGGTTCAAGGCGGCCTGAGCCGATGGACGCAACGCGTGGGCCGGTCGGCGCGGACTGGCAGATCGGGGTTGACGTCGGCGGCACGTTCACCGACCTGGTGGCGGTCGACCGGGCAACCGGACGCTTCAAGGTCGGCAAGGTTCCCAGCACCACCGACAACCAGGCGCGCGGCGTGCTCGACGGCCTGCGCAGCGTGGGGGTGAACCTCGACGAAGTCAGCGCCTTCGTCCACGGCACCACCGTCGGCACCAACGCGGTGCTGGAACGCAAGGGCGTCGCCTGTGGACTGATCACCACGCAGGGCTTTCGCGACGTGCTGGAACTGGGCCGGCGCACGCGGCCGAACCCGTACGGCATGACCGGCCGGTTCGAGGCACTGATCCCGCGTGAACTGCGGCTCGAGGTGCCGGAGCGCATGACCGCGGCCGGCGAGGTGTTCACCGCGCTGGATGAGGCAGCGGTGCGTGAAGCGGTCGCCATCCTGCTGGCGCGTGGCGCCGAGGCGCTGGTGATCCATTTCATGCATGCCTACGCCAATCCCGAGCATGAGCTGCGGGCGGCGGACATCGCGCGCGCCATGTGGCCCAATCCGTACGTGACGGTGGGTCACGACATCCTGCGCGAGGTGCGCGAGTTCGAGCGCGGTTCCACGGCCGCGGTGAACGCCTACATCCAGCCGCTGATGGCGCGCTATCTGTCGCGCCTGTCGGGCGAACTGGCCCGCGGCGGGCTGGCCCATGAACTGCTGGTCATGCAGGGCAACGCCGGCACCACGACGGCGCGCGGTGCCGCGGCGCATGCGGCGCAGACCGTGATGTCGGGTCCGGCGGCCGGTGCGCTGGCCGCGGCGCGCATCGGCATCGAGGCCGGGATGCGCAACATCATCGGCTGCGACATGGGCGGCACCAGCTTCGACGTGACGCTGATCCGCGACGGCCA
>DASWON010000351.1:0-27678 GCA_036398735.1 Rhodopila sp. | reverse complement strand
GTACGGTGGCGGGCCGACCGGGCAGGTCTGTCACGTTCCGGTCGATCGCGCCGATCGCATCAAGCCGGCGCATGAAGCCGGTGCGGTCCCGATCCGGTCGCCGGCGCGTCGACGGCAGGTCGTCGACCCGGTTTTCGGATTCCGGCGCGAGGTAGCCGCGTTCCCGCTCGCGCCGGTTCTTTCAATCAACTCCGCCTAGCGTGCGCGCGGCAAGCCCTGCTGGGCGTCCGCGGGTCGACGGGCCGCGGTCAGCGCGACGGCGGCGCGGTGTCGGCTGGTGCCGGTCCGGCCGGCGGCGCATCGGGCGGTCGACTGAACGGCTGCGTCGCGCTCTGCGGCGCGGCCTGTGGCGGCGGAGCCGCGGGCCCGCTCGACTGCACCTGGCGCGTCAGGTCGCGCACGCAGCGACCGAACGTGTCGCTGATGGCCGAGGATCCGGTCAGCGGCACCGTCCACGGCGGTTCATTGCCGTCGGGAAAGGTCAGCGTCATCGAGGTGGCGCCGCGGAACTGAGCGTCAAACGACTGGAACGCCATCCGGTCCATCGGCCATTCGATCTCATGCCCGTGTCCGGTCGCTTGCTCCGTCCATGGCGTGTTGAGCCCGACCTGCATCACCACCCTGATCCGCGTGTTGTCCGGAATCGACCACTCGGGCTTGCTTGCCGAGAACACGGTTTCCGTGCCGCCGATATCGAACCTGATGGACAGCCGGCGGTTGTCCGCCGGGTTGGTGTTGCCGACGCCACACACCGCCCCGCCCTGGTCGTTGCGGCCGCTGAATGCGTCCCAGGCTCCGACATGGTAGTAGGTCCGCATCTCGGCCTTGGCCGGTTCGGACAGCACAATGCCGCTCGCCAGGGCAGGCACGGCGATCGCCGCCACCGCCAACATCCTGAGGTGATGATCTTTCATACGCTACTCCTTCGCCGTTCGCGCAAGTGGGGCCGGGCTTGAGCCGGTGAAACGATGCCCTACTCAAATGAGGGTGAGAACGCCCTACACCTTCGATCATGCCGACCGCCAGCCAGCCTTCAGTCCGTCGCCAGCCAACCGCTCTCCAACCGGCCCGTTACCGGCCGATCGTTGCCGGCCGGCCATTGCCGACCAACCGGTTGCCGCTCGCCCGCGGCCCGTTGCCGGCGCCGCTTGGGCCGAATCGGCGAAGCGGCTGTCGTCAGGTCGGGCGGCTTGCCCTCTCCTGGCAGCACCTGCCCGACGGACGCCGACATGACAATCTGCCAGCCGCGCTTCGAACGGGTTGGCAATATCCGGTTCAAGATGATAGGGACCCGCCGCATTCCAGGACGGGAGACCCGAACATGGCCGCGATTGCCGACATCACTGCCCGCGAGATCCTCGACAGCCGCGGCAACCCGACCATCGAGGTCGATGTCGTCCTCGATTCCGGCGCGATGGGACGCGCGGCGGTGCCGTCGGGGGCCTCGACCGGTGCCCACGAGGCAGTGGAACTGCGCGACGGCGACCCGTCCCGCTTCGGCGGCAAGGGCGTCCAGACCGCTGTCGCCAATGTCGAGGGCGAGATCCTCGAAGCGCTCAGCGGCATCGAGGCCACCGAACAGGTGGTGATCGACAGCATCATGATCGACCTGGACGGCACGTCCAACAAGGGCCGCCTCGGCGCCAATGCCATCCTCGGCGTGTCGCTCGCCGTGGCGAAGGCCGCCGCCTCGGATCAGGGCCAGCCGTTGTACCGCTACATCGGCGGCGCCTACGCCCGCACCCTGCCAGTGCCGATGATGAACATCGTGAACGGCGGCAAGCATGCCGACAATCCGATCGACATCCAGGAGTTCATGATCCAGCCGATCTCCGCGCCCACCCTCGCCGATGCCGTGCGCATGGGGTCCGAGGTGTTCCACGCGCTGAAGCAGGGGCTGCACGACGCCGGCCACAACACCAACGTCGGCGACGAGGGCGGCTTCGCCCCCAACCTCAAATCCGCGGATGAGGCGCTGGACTTCATCGCCAAGGCAGTCGAGAGGGCGGGTTACCGGATCGGTGAGGACATCACCTTCGCGCTCGATCCCGCTTCGAGCGAGTTCTTCAAGGACGGGCGCTATCACCTGGCAGGCGAGGGCAAGGTCCTCGATTCCGAGGGCATCGTCCGCTACTACGCCGATCTGGTCAGCCGCTACCCGATCGCCTCGATCGAGGACGGCTGTGCGGAGGACGACTGGGAAACCTGGGCGCTGCTGACCCAGACCCTGGGCCAGAAGATCCAGCTGGTCGGCGACGACCTGTTCGTGACCAATCCGGAGCGCCTGCGACGCGGCATCGCGGAGGGTTCGGCAAATTCCATTCTGATCAAGGTGAATCAGATCGGAACGCTTTCGGAAACGCTCGAAACGGTAGAGATCGCCCATCGCGCCGGCTGGACCGCGGTGATGAGCCACCGTTCAGGGGAAACCGAGGACGCCACGATCGCTGACCTGGCGGTCGCCACGAACTGCGGTCAGATCAAGACCGGCAGCCTGGCGCGCAGCGATCGGACCTCGAAGTACAACCAGTTGATCCGGATCGAGGAGCAGCTCGGTGATGCCGGGCGCTACGCCGGCGCCACCATCCTGCGGCGGTAACAACCCCGGCTAACCCCAACCAAAGGCGTCGGTCCGCGCGGGGTTCGCCGCCGGCCCGAGCCGCCGGGGTTTGTTCGGCCCCGTGTCATGCCGACGCTGTGTCGTGGCCGACCCGGCGCCATGGTTGGCCCCGTGTCTTGGTTGGCCCCGTACCATGGTTGGCGTCGGGTTATGGCTTGGCCTGCTCTCCCCTCATCATGATGGGACTTGGCCCGGCCCACGACTGTGTGCCAGTCCTGTTCTGCGAAATCCTCTGAGGCCGAGCGGCCACGGTAGGCGGGTGATGTCTGACGTCGCCAACCCTAAGGCGAGGGAGCACACCATGGCCAAGGTTCAAGGGGAGCGCGGGTCGACTGATCTGAGAGAGCATCTGTCGAACGACGCGCTTCCTGCGCGACCCAGCCTGGAGCGACCCAGCCTGGAGCGGCCCAGCCTGGAGCGACTCAGCCTGGAGCGACCCAGCCTGGAGCGGCCGAGCCTGGAGCGACCGAGCCTGGAGCGACCCGGCTTGGCGCGGACCCAGAGTGGAGTCTGCGCGCAAAGGCGCGGTGCGGCCAAAGGCGCGACACTTTCTCGGCGCAATTCAATCCTGAAAGTAATGCCATGGCCCGGTCGGCCTCGCCGCGGCACGAATCCGTGACAGCGCGAGCCGATCCAGAGGCAACCTGTCAGCATCTGATCCGTTCAGGCTTCGCGATCCCGAACAGGGTCGCCTGAAGAATCAGGAGCGAAAAATGGACAAGGATCGAGTCGAAGGCGCCGGACACCAGGCCAAGGGCACTGTGAAAGAGGCCGTCGGCAAGATGACCGGTGACAAGAAGACCCAGGCCTCAGGCGCCGCGGAGAAGGCAGCCGGCAAGGTGCAGAACGCCGTCGGTGGCGCGAAGGACACCGCCAAGGAGTGGGCTGATCGCTAACCGCGCTGGATGGAGGGTGCGTCCGAACGTGCCCTCCGTTCACGTCCCGTCGAGGAATCGCGCGACCGCCGGCGTCGCCTTCAGCCGCACCAGCTCTTCCTCCGACGGAAGCTGAGGCTTGTCGCGCAACACGTTGACCATGCAGAGAAAACCGAGTGGCTCGCCTGCCGAGGCGCGAAACTGGTGCCAGGTCCAGGACGGGATGGTCACCAGGTCGAACTGCTTCACCGGCCGCACTTCATCCCCAACCAGACATTCGCCCTGTCCACGCAGGATCATCACCGCGTGCGCATGCTCATGCCGTTCCAGGGTCGAATAGCCGGCGGCATCCATCTCGAAATAGCGCAGTTCGCAGGCCAGGGCGTCGTCGTGGAACAGCACCTGCCGCGAAATGTCCTTGAACGGCGCGCTGCCATCCTGCTTGTAGGGTTGGTGAGCAACCGCATCCCAGCGAAAGCCCTTCTTCGAGGGGCGGAACGTCGGCGGTGTTTCACTATCCATTCAAATCATTCCTCATAGTTCCGCACTTCAAAGTCTGCATATTTCTGCACGCCAAAGTCTGCGCAGCCCGGGAACCGGATCAACCGGCCCCGCTCAACGCCCCTGCCGCGGGCTGCCGACTGTCCACAACGCGCATCAGCCACAGGTTCAGCGCCATGACACGCTGGGCCATGCCGGCCGGCCGGCAACCGTTCACGCGCGCATCAGCCACAGGAGCGGGCTTCAGCCACCGGAGCCCGGCGCGCACCCGCCGAGCGCTGTGAATTGAGCCCGGACGCCTTGGGCTGCGCCCTTCGCAACTCCCGCTGCGCCCTTCGCGGCTCCCGCTCCGCCCTTCGCATCTCCCGCTGCTCCCCATTGATTTCGCGAGGGGCCATCCCGCATCACAGGGCCGGCCTCAATGGCCGGTACCCGACCCTCTCATGAACTCGCCGGATCTGCCTCATCCCGCGGACCGAGCGCGTGATCGCTAACGGCCCGGGTGAAGCGTTCGGCTTCCTCGGTGATCCGGTCGCCGGCCAGCAACAGGTTGCCGCCGATCAGCAACATCGTGTCCTCGCCGTAGAAATCAAGAATCTCCCTGGTGCGCGCCAGGGTCATGCCTCCCGCCGGCACCGGCAGCGCCGCCTTCATCCCGTCGTCGGTTCGCCGCGCGTTTTGCGCCAGCTGCCTGCACGTCTCGGGCGAATAACCGAACCGGCCGCCGAAGCTTGGAAAGATAACCGCGTCCGCCCCCATCAGCCGGAACAGCTTGCCGATCAGCAATTCCGGCGCGATCCGGGCGGCGCCTCCCATGCTGGGATGGGCGAAGAAGGCCATGTCGGGGAATTCGCGCACCAGCGCCTGCATGGCGGGAAAGCCGCAGACCATCGGCGCCAGCATCACGCAATCCAGCCCCGCGTTCCGGGCCAATGACGCCTGGACACGCAGCTGATCCAGATTCCCGGTCAGGCTCGGCACATAGCGTGTCGGATGGCCGGTGATGCGGGCCCCGCGCGCGACGCCTGCCGCGCATGCGGTGATACGTTCGGCGAAGCGGGAATAGCGCTGGTCGGCCAGGCCATGATCATCCTTGATGAAATCCAGACCGCCGCATGCCAGCTTCTCCGCCAGTTTCGCCAGATCGTCGGCCGCCAGCCCCTGCGGCTTCAAGGCCGACCCGGTCAGCGCCCGCCCGTGCAGCTTCAACCGGAACCGCAGCGCCGCGATCCCGTGCCGCGGACCGCCGAACGTCTCCACGAAGGCGTCGGGAATCGCGATGTCTTGCAGCACAACGTCGTCATGCAGCGAGGTGTTGCCGAACACCATGTTCAGCAACTGCCCGCCGTCCCGCCCGACGGTCGCCGTCGCGAGCCCGATGCGCACGGCAAACACACCGCCACCGCGGTCATCGATGCCCAGAACCGTCCCGACAATGTCCGACAGCACCGCCGCGTCGTCGATCGCGGCCAGCGGCATTTCGACGCTTTGCTCGACCGCGATCCCCTGGGCGCGCGCCTCAATCTCCGCGGCGCTGCTGCGGACGTGGTAGGTGACGGTGAAACGCCCGCTCATGGCGACGGGACGACGAGCGCGTCAACGGCGACGGCGCCCGCCACACCGAGGATGACGGGGTTGATGTCGATCGCCTGCAGCGCGTCGCCCAGTGCCAGGGCGGCCTCCTGCAGGCTCATCAGCAGGTCGACGAACGCCACGTTTGCATGCGGATGCTGCCATCGCGGGCTGGACAGCACGCGCCCGAGACTGCCCTTCGCCAGCGTGGTCTCGATGAACGAGCGGCTTACCGGCAGCGGGAAGGTTGCGACATCGTGCAGCGCCTCGGCAAAGATGCCCCCGAGACCGGCGATCAGCACCAGTCCGACGCCATCCGCCCGCGTCACCCCGGCGATCGCCTCAAGATCGCCGCTGACCATGGCCTGCACGACGACGTGCTGACAGCCGGTCGCATCAAAGGCCCGGGCAACCGCATCCGGATCACGCAGGCCAACATGCACCAGGCCGAGGTCGCTCTTGTGCGCCACTCCTTCGGCGACGCCCTTCAGCACCACCGGGTAACCCAGCCGCGTCGCCGCCGCGATGGCATCGGCGGCCGAATCGCACTCGATCGTCGGCACCGTCGACACCCCGTACCCGGCCAGCAGGCGCAGGCTCTCCGGTTCGGTCAACTGCCGGGCGGGCAGGGCAGGCGGCGCGGGATAGACCACGTCCGCCAGAAGTTCGGGCGGTGCCGTCATCAGCGCGCCGATCGCTTCGAGCAGGATGTCGGTCTCGGTGAACACGTCGATGCCGCGTGCGAGGTAGGTCTGTCGCTCTGCCTCCGGCATTCCGCCTGGTGTCACCACCAGCAGCGGCTTGTTTGAGATCTCCCGCGCCCGGGCCATCGCCGCGCGGTAGGGATCGCCCTGCCAGGGGTTCATCGAGTGCACCAGCGCCAGCCCCACCGAGACGCCCGGATCGCTCATCAGCAGGGAGGGCACATCCGCCGACCGCCGCATGCCGCCGAAGATGCCCATGTCGAGCGGATTGCCGATGCGCGAGAACAGCTTCTGCGCGTCGATGGCGGCGTAGGTCTCCGGCGTCAGCGTGGCGAGCGGCACGCCCAGAGCCTCGCACCGGTCGGCGATCAACGACGCTCCGGCGCCGGACGTGGACAGCGATCCAAGCTTGCCGGGACAGCTGCCGTACCGGTCGAGCAGCGCGGCGGCCGTCATCAGCCCCTCGAGCGTCTTGACGGTCGCCACGCCGCTGGCCGCGAACAGGGCATGGTATGCCGCATCGTCGCCCGCCATGCGGGAGGAATGCGCGACAGCCGCGGCGGCTCCGGCCTCCGAACCACCGATTTTCAGCGCGACCACGTGCTTGCCCGCCGCGCGCGCGGCCAGTGCCAGCCGGCGGAAGCGAGGCCCGTCATCAAGGCTGTCGATCAGCAGCGCGATGACCCGGGTCTGCGCATGGGCGATGCCGTACTCTAGATAGTCCAGCACCGACATGTCGGCCTCATTGCCGGCCGAGGCAAACAGCGACAGCCCGGCGCCGAGCATCGCCAACCGGCCCGCCATGGCGTCGAACAGCGCGCCGCTGTGGGAGAAGATCGAGATCCCGCCGGGTGTCTGCCGCTTGGCGTGCGAGGTGTTGAACCCGACCGACAGCGGCAGATGCGCGTTGTAGACGCCGTTGCAGTTCGGTCCGACGATCCGGATGCCCTCCTCGCGTGCGACCCGCTGCAGCTCAAGCTGCCTTTCCTCGCCGCCAGCATCGAGGCTTTCGGCATAGCCGGCGGAACCTACGATCACCGCCTTCATCCCGGCGCGGGCACAGTCGCGCACCGCCTGGACCGCGGCCTCGGCCGGGATCGCCAGGAACGCGGTGTCCACCGGTTCGGGCAGCGCGGCCAGGTCGGGAAAGCACGGGATGCCGTCGACCTGCGTCAGACGCCGGCTGATGCCGAATATCCCGCCGCCGAACCCAGTGTCGCGCACATTGGTCAGGACGATGTAGCCGTGCTTGGTGGTGTCGTCGGACGCCCCGATCACAGCCACGGCGCGTGGATGAAACAAGGCATGCAACGCGTCCTGCGTGGCGATCTGGGCTGGCACCGGTCGTTTCTCCAATTTTGCTCGCGGTGACGTTAGCCCAGCCGGTGGGACCTGAACATGCGGTCGGCGGTGCCGCCCCAAGTTCAGGTCGAGGGCGTGGCGCATCGGCCAGGCCGGTTGACGATATGATATGTTATAACATAACATGATTTGGATGACTCAACCCCCGCGGCCCACCCGTCAACCTGACGCGGACCATCCCGATCTCCGCGGTCCATCAAGGACGTCCGGCATGAGCACGCTGTGGATCGAATCGTTTCCGGAAGAGGCGCTCAAGGCTGCCCTCCCTGGACGCGGCGGGTTGCCCTCCCGCGGGGTCGCGGTCGCCTCGGCCAACCCTGACATCCTGCTGCAGGTGCGCCGGCGGGAGGTCAATCTCGCGGTCTGGAACCGTGATCTGCCGGATTCGCTGTCAACCGCGGCGCTGCGGCGTTTCATGCGCGCGGCCCCGTTCAGCGTGGTCGCCGAAGGGCCGCCCGCCAAGGTCGCGGGCATGCTGCTGGACCGGCTGCCCCGACCCGCGCCGCCCGACCTGATGCTCGATGTGTTCGATCTGGCCATGGTGTTTGCCGCCCTCGATGGCGACGCGCCAGCCGTCCGCGCGCGACTGGAAGCACTCACCCACGATGGCTGCACCCGCTGGCACGCGGACGCCGTCGGGTTGCGCCTGCTGTGCACCTATCGCGGAGGCGGCACCGAGTGGCTGCCGCTGGATGGTGGTGCCGCAGCCGCGCGCGCGATCGGCCGCGATGCGGCACCTCGCTGCGCCACGCAGATCCCGACCGGTGCCGTCGCGATCCTGAAAGGTGAGGCGTACCGGGACCCACGGGGCCAGGCCAACGCCGGCGGCGGCTGCATCCACCGCTCGCCACCCGCCGGACGCGGTCGCCGTGCCCGGCTGCTGCTTTGCATCGACCAGATCAGATGGAACCTCCCCACATGACAACCGACACCAGACTGCCCGTCACTGTCCTGTCCGGCTTCCTCGGCGCCGGCAAGACGACGCTGCTCAACCATGTCCTCGGCAATCGCCAGGGCAGGCGGGTCGCGGTCATCGTCAACGACATGAGCGAGGTGAACATCGACGCCGCGCTGATCGCGCAAGGCAGCGACCTGTCGCGGACCCAGGAGCGCCTGGTCGAGATGTCGAACGGCTGCATCTGCTGCACGTTGCGCGAGGACCTGATGCAGGAGGTTGCCAGACTCGCGCGCGAGGGCCGCTTCGATGCGCTGCTGATCGAAAGCACCGGTATCAGTGAACCAATGCCGGTTGCCGCGACATTCGACTTCAGGACCGAGGACGGGTTCAGCCTGGCCGACCTGACGCGGCTCGATACGATGGTGACGGTGGTCGACGCGGCCGGCTTCCTGCGCGACTACGCCAGCACAGACTCGCTCGCGGCCCGTGGCACCGTCGCCGGCGAGGATGACAGCCGTATGTTGGTGGAGCTGCTGGTCGAGCAGGTGGAGTTCGCGGATGTGATCGTCGTCAACAAGGCTGATCTCGTTCCGTCCGACGCGCTGGGGCGGCTGTCGGGTATCCTCACGACCCTCAACCCAAAGGCCGAGATCGTCACGGCGGTGAACGGGAACGTGCCGCTTCGCCAGGTGCTCGAAACCGGCCGGTTTGACTTCGCCGCGGCGCAGCAGGCAGCGGGGTGGGCGCAGGCCCTGGCCGGGCAGCACGTTCCGGAAAGCGAGGCGTTCGGCATCACCCATTTCGTCTTTCGCGCCCGCTTCCCGTTCCATCCCGAACGGTTCCACGCGTTCATCACCGGCGACCTGCCGGGCGTGGTACGGGCCAAGGGGTTCTTCTGGCTGGCTACGCGCATGCCGTGGGCCGGAAGCTGGCAATTGGCCGGCAGCGTGGGGCGGCATGAGGCAGCGGGGCTGTGGTGGGCCGCCGCGGGCCGGGAGCAGTGGCCGGACGACCCGGCGTGGCACGACAGCATCAAGGCAAACTGGCAGGAACCGTTCGGCGACCGGCGGCAGGAACTCGTTTTCATCGGGGTCGGCATGGATGAGAGCGCGCTTCGCCGGCAGCTCAGCGCCTGCCTGCTGACCCGGGACGAAATTCGGGCCGGCCAGAAAACCTGGGCCAGGCTGGCCGACCCGTTCCCGCGCTGGGCGGAGTAGCCGACTCCGGAGAAGCGTCAGTCGCGCGGCGACCACCGCGGCATTCGGCAGGCCGGGGCTGGCCGGTTGCGGTCTCGCGTGTCCAGCGGCGGCGCGATTCCCGGATCGCTGATCGGCCCTTCCGCTAGGCGGCGCAGCGTCCGGCCGCCCGACGGCGAACCGTCTCAGTGCCGTGGTGCCATGTTCCTGCGGGCCAAGCTCCGGTAGCCTGCCTCGGCCAAATGAGGGAGAAAACAATGACGGATTCGATTCTGCTGTCGGAGGCACGCGGCCACATCCTGATACTGACGATCAACCGTCCCGAGCGCATGAACGCGCTGTCGCCGGAGTTGTCGGACGCCCTGATCGAGGCGTTCGTGGAGGCCGGTGCCGATCCCGCCGTGCGCGCGATCGTTTTGACCTCGGTCGGCGACCGGGCGTTCTGCGCCGGCGCGGATCTGAAGGCTCGGGCGCAGGAGGACGCGGCGGGAAAGCCGTTTCAGCCGCTGCTGTCTCGTGTGCAACGTTATGTATTCGAGGTTGTCTATGAAACCATCAAGCCGACCATCGCGGCACTGAACGGTTCGGCGGTCGCGGGCGGGCTGGAACTGGCGCTGGCCTGCGACATGCGGGTTGCCGCCGAGCATGCCCTGTTCGGACTGCCCGAGGCCAAGCGCGGCAAGGGGGCGCACTTCGCCAATGTCATGCTGCCGCGGATGATTCCCTCCGGTATTGCGTATGAGATGCTGTATCTCGGCGAATACATCGGCGCGGAGGATGCGCGGCGGTGGGGGCTGGTGAACCGCATCGTGCCACGCGGGGAGGCGTTGAATGAGGCACTGCGCATGGCCGAGGCGATCTGCGAGAACGCGCCGGTATCGTTGCGACGAATGAAGGAAACGGCGATCCGGTCGAATGGATTGCCGGTGCCGGCGGCGCTGCGGCTGAACGAGGGCATCAGTCCATACAGCAGTGAAGACAGGGTGGAGGGCATCCGTGCCTATGTGGAAAAGCGCAAACCGGTCTGGCGTGGGCGCTAGATTTTTCCGGTGACTGGCGCCGAACCGCTCGCCGGGGTCCTCCTTGGGATCGGCGTTGATCCGCGCGACCTTCCCGCTGGCCTGGCGGCGAACGGCGTGGGCCCAGGGCCCGAGGCGGGCCGGCAAGTGGCTTGCCTCCGTGCCATCACCGGGCGGGCCGGCACGCAGCAAGGGGCGAGCCTCGCTCCTGTGGCATCGCCGGGCGAGCGAGCACACGAGCGAGGGCGCGGTCCGGTGACCGGCGGCCTGCACCCGGCAACCCTTCAGTGGCGGCCGGCCGGTGCCGGGTCGGGCCAAGGCCGCCCACGGCGCAAGGGATAAGCGATACCGGTTTCAGTCACCTGGAAACCGCGCTCAGGTTCCTGCTCGACGGTTCGTCGGGCCATAGGCCGGCTCCGAGTGTCCCGATTCGAAAACGCGTGATGCCGGGCATCCGTCCCTGACGCACCTTCGAGTCAACCAGGGGTCTCGCATGCACTGATTCGCCCCTGTGGTTCATGGCTCAGACGTCTTCTTGGGAGCAACTGCCCGGTATGGCGGGCTTCAGACCCACCACACCGGTGCCCACTATCAGTGAAGCGCGGGTCGTAACCTTGTCGGACAAAGTATGGCAGGTCGGCGACCGAGCGGATCTTGGCCGCGTGTCGCGCTTCGGCGATTCCATGTGCTGCCGCCCGATCGCGCAAGGCGTTCAATCGCGGCGCGACGATGGCAGCCGCATGAACAGGATACCTGTACGAAAGCCGAAACGTCGCGCTCCACCGGCGAGCGACGCCAGGCCGCGCTTCGAGCGGGAACTGACGGAGATCAAATTACTTGTCAACGCAATGAAAATAGAGCGCCCCGGCGATCGCCGATGGGTCCGAATCGGCTCTGGCGCGATCGTTCTGAAATCCGCATTGTGGATCCACGGCGCAGCGGGCTTCCGTTGCACCGCGCGCCGGAAAACGACGGGTTGCAGTGCCCTTGCCGTCCGACGTTCGTCAGGCGGTGATCCCCGGCACGACAGGCTTTCGGTCCGGCACACGAATTCCTCACTCCGCCATCCGCCCCGTCGGCCGGGGGCTGGTTTCGCGCCGCTCGTTGTTGACTTTAAGCTGCAACGAGGATGCCATTCCGAGACACTTGAATATACGATGTTTGACGTTCGTCCGCATGATGCGCATGACGGTCCGGATGGCGGCCGGCATGGCGGACTCCGGCACGAGCACTAACTTCGCGCTCGCCCGGGGGTCATGCGCGTCGAATGAACGCGCATGCAGCGCTGAAGCCGGGCGCCTGAAGCGCACGTCCACGACGAAGTACTGACGTAATAGAGATTGAAACAAAGGTTTGCTATCCCTCTCGGATCGTTCCGCCGCCCGCGATGCGCCGTGACGTTTGCCGCGTGTCGGATGGCAGCGCGGAGTTTCACCGTTGCCATCGGTGGTCGCAGCGGAAAACTGGCAGCGGAACCGCGAAAACATGTGAAAACATCGTTGCCAGGTGATATAGGATCAGCCATAGGTTCGGCGCAGCTGATGGAGTGACCATTGAAATATCTGCCGCCCTTCGAGGTCCTTAAATCCTATCTCACCATATCGAACGTCAAAGGCGAGCTGATGGTGAGCTGCAGCTACGAGAATCTTGTGCAGTTGCTGCGGCGACTGATCATCGGGGTCGAAGTCGACGAAGATTGGTACGTGAAGCGCTATCCGGACATCGCGGATGCGATCAAGGAGGGCCTGGTCCCGTCAGGCCGGCAACATTGGGTTCACGACGGGTACTTCGAAGGACGTCTGCCATTCCCGATCAAGGTCGATGAGCGCTACTATCTCGCTGAGAACACCGGTGTCGCGGACTACGTGCGGAAGGGGATGCTGGAGTCGGGCCAGCAGCACTTCGAGGAAAATGGCTACATGGAAGGGCGTCTGCCGTTCGGTCTCTGACGCGCGAAGAACGTTCTGGATCGCGACGGATCCATTCCCGGGGCAGCCCCGATGGGTTGGATCCCGGTCGGTGCGATGCCCGTGGGTCAGATGCCCGTGGGTCAGATCCGCGGGAGTCGATGACAGGGTGGCCGGTGGGCCGCCCTGCAGATCGCAGCGCCATGGAATCAAGGTAACTCCAGCCGGACCGCAATCGCCGCGGCGGCGATAACGGCGTTGTCCCCACGCTCCGTATCGATCACGTCCAATCCACCCTTCACCGCTTTCACGGTTACGACCCCATGCGGCAGTGACGCCTTCACCTGTTCGGTGTCGACCCGGTCGGGCTGCTGCACACCGATGGTGACCTCCACGAACATCTGCGTCTTGCTGTCGATGCCGAGGGAGCGGAGCATCGCCAGCGATGAATGGTGCAGCGCGTCCTGCACCGCGCGCAGCGCCGCCTTGGTGTAGTCTCCGCCATGCAGGTCGTTGCCACTTCCGAGCTCAAGAATAACGCGCTTGCGTGCCATGTCCCGTGTTCCTTTATGCCACGTCGAGCCAGACCACCGCCGAGGCGTTGGCGATCAGCGTGGAAGTGGTGCCCTCGTCGTTCGGAATCTCCAGGCCGCCGTCCATCACCGTGACGGTGCCGGTGCCGTGCGGCAGAACCGCCAGCACGTCCTGCTTGTTGACCCGCTCGGGGTAGGGGACGCCGATCGTGACTTCGACCTGCATCGAATCCGTATCGAGACCGAGCGCGTTGGCGACCCCGAGAGAATTGTGCCAAAGGGCGTCGCGCAAGGCGCGCACCGCCGCCTTGGTCGGATCGGTGCCTCTGATGTCGGTGCCCATGCCGATTTCCACTACCATGCGTTTCAGTGCCATTCCCGGTTCCTCCATCCGTGTCGGTACCCTACGGCGAATTCGCACGGTCGGAAATGTCGCACCGGGCTTTCAGGGCCGAGCTTTCCGCCTGGCAGCGCTGGCCGGTCCGGCACCGTCGATCGGAAAGGGGCTCGCGTCCGGTGAAGCGCCATGCGTCGCCGCTGGTCGGGGCCTGCGGCCGATGCCGGTGTTCGTGGCTCGGTCATTGCGCGGATGTGTTGCTCCATCGTGCGCGTGCCTGCGAGGCCCGGTCATGTGCCGCCGGGTCATGCGGGTGCCTGCGAGGCCCGGTCGTGCGAGGCCCGTCATGCGCGAGCGTGCGTGGCTCGATCGTGCCCTTGCCCGATCAGATGCCGGTTTCCGGCCACCGAGGCGCACCCTTTGCGGCGCATTGCGGCTGCCGGCCCGCGGCGCTTTGGCCCCAATGGTCCGGCTCCCAATGGTCGGGTTCCCAGGCGCCCCCCGATCCCCTTTGGCCCACCGCAGGCCACGGCGAAGCGCGGGCCGGATCGCGGGTCGGATGCCCACCTCGCCCCGGAGCGTCAGCCTCGCTGGGCAAGCCACTCGTCACGGGTGATTTCCCACTCTTCCGCCGTCAGGCGCCCGCATACGAAGTCCCACTCGATGACGCCGGTCAGCCGCATCGCGCTGCGCTCGGACATGCGGCGCGACCGAACGTTGTCGGCGGCCTTCACAACGCGCAGAACCGACTGGCCGAGGGTCTCGAACCAGTAGTTGGTGATCACGTCGCAGGCCTCCGACATCAGGCCTTGCCCCTGCCATGCCGGGTCGAGCCAGAAGCCGCGATTGTCGTCGGGCTTGAGGCGAAGGCTGATCGCGCCGATCAAGGTGTGCACCGCGGTTCGCGGCCGCAGCGACCAGTGCCACTCCTCGCCGCGGGCGATGCCCGGCAGTGCCAGCCCGCCGATATAGCGGAGCGCGCCATCCGGCGGGTACGGCCATGGCACGAGGGCGTCGAGAAAGCGCACGATCTCCCACCGCGGGAAGGTGGCCTGCACCGCCGGGGCGTCGTCGATGGTCAGCGGCCGCAGGATCAGCCGCTTGGTTGTCAGAACCTCCATCTCGACACGCGTATTCGTTGCAGCACCGGACATTGCAATGGATTCCGTAATGATTGGCCGTCATGTCAAGGCTAGCAGCCGGGCTGGCGAGTCCGCTACCGGGATCCCGGCCGCCTGACGCCACGCGCCGCCTGCGGCGGTCTTCCCATCGAGCTCGCCGCAGCCGGCGCGTGGCGGGCCTTGCATCGCCGCCTGCGGCCCGGGCCGCCGCTGATCCGCTCCCTCGCCGGGGTTTGCCGCCGGGCCAGCTCCATGAAACCATGGTCGCGGAAACGCACCAGGAGGGCGCAATGGACGTCGGTTTGCAGATGGTATTCGCCAGCTATGGCTGGAGCGGCGTGTCGGATGAGCAGGTGTGGGACGAGGAAATCCGCCTGGCGCGCCTGGCCGCGGACAGCGGCTTTGACGCGCTATGGTCGGTGGAGCATCACTTCAACGACTATTCGTTTTGCCCTGACAACCTGCAGCTGATGGCCTATCTGGCCGCGGTGTGTCCGAATATCGACCTCGGCACGGCAGCGGTGATCCTGCCGTGGCATGATCCGTTACGGGTGGCGGAGCGGGCGATCGTGGTCGATCTGCTCAGCAAGGGGCGGTTGCGCCTCGGCATGGGCCGCGGCCTCGCGCGGCGCGAGTTCGATGCGTTCCGCGGCACGATGGATGAGTCGCGTGAGCGCTTCGATGAGGCGGCCGCGATGATCGTGAGTGCCCTGCGCACCGGCTTCATCGAGGGCAACGGCAAGTTCTACCAACAGCCGCGTATCGAGTTGCGGCCACGACCCTACAAGCCGATCGAGGGCCGTGTCTATGCGGTTGCCTCGTCGGATGACTCCGTCGTGTCCGCGGCGAAGCTGAACGCCCGGATGGTGATGTTCGCGGACCGGCCGTGGCCGATGCGCATGCCGGCGATCCAGAAGCACCGCGATCTGATCAAGCAGTTGCACGGCGGACCGGAACTCGCGCCGTTGCTCGCGGACTTCTGCATCTGCACGCCGACCATGGACGGCGCCGAAGAAAAGGCCCGGCAGTACATGGGAAAGTTCGTCGAGAGTAACTTCTACCATTATGAGCTGCTTGGGGAACACTTCAGCACCGTCAAGGGTTATGATGCATACGCCCAGAAGATCGCCCTGGCGAAAGAGATCGGCATGGACGGGATCGTTTCCGCCTTCCTGCAGGCGGCCGTGTGGGGAACCCCCGATCACATCCTGCGCATGTTCGAGGAACGCCGCTCGATCGTCGGCGACTTCGAACTGGCAACGTCGTTCCGGTTCGGCGGCACGCCGTATCAGTTGGCCGAGGACGGGCTGAAGCTGTACGCCAAGGAGGTGCTGCCGGTGCTGCACACCTGGAAGCAGGCGACAGTCGCGCACGCGGCGGAGTAGGACGTCCTTGGCATGATCGCTCTGAAGTCGGCCATCCCGCGGATCCGCGCCGGGGCCGGCTTCGGAAGCATCACCGCCAACGGAAAAGCAATGAATTGCGAGGGGTCCGCTCCCATCGTTCACTCCAAGGCCAGGATTGAATCGGCCCACCCAGAATGAAGGCGGGCGGATAAATCGAATGAGTATTGTGCCGGGTTTCGTCCACGCGCCTGCGTCGATCCGGAAACTCGTTGGGCGTTGACCCACGTCGCGACGAACATTCGCAGCGGAACGCCGGACGGGCCCCGCCCGGTATGGGCGCCGCCGGGGGCGACGTAGCCACACCAGCGCAGCGGCAAGCCAGCCCGCAATGCGCCGATCGGCGGATCAAAGTCCGGCCGCTCGTCCCGGCGACTGGTGTCGCGGCAGCGGCGCCCCTCTCAGTGTTGTCCGAGCGGCTGCTGCCCCGGCGACTGTTGTCCCGTTACCCACCGTTCTACTGTTTGTCGGCAGGGGGGCGTCGTCCCGCTGCCCGCCGTCACGCTGGCCGCCGTCATGCCGCCCGCCGTCACGCTGCCCGCCGTCACGCTGCCCGCCGTCGCGCTGCCCGTCGTCGCGCTGCCCGTCGTCGCGCTGCCCGTCGTCCTGCTGCCCGTCGTCCCGCCCGTGGTCGTCCCGGCGGCATTGTGGCGCTGGGCGCCATTTCGTGCTGCGGTGAACAAACCGAGTAACCGGTTGGCTTCCGCCATGGCCGGTTCCGGCGCGCTGCGGTCCCGGCGAAGGATCCTGCTTGCGAGTGAACCGGGCCGCTCGCACAATCGACGCCGAGAACGACCATTCTGCCAGGACATCAAACCATGCGCCGTCGCCTGCTGACCGCCCTGTGCGGGTTGGCCCTCGTGTTCGCCATCCCGGCGCAGGCCCAGACCCTGCGCATCGCCCTGCGCGAGGATGGCGACATCCTCGATCCGACCCTCGCCAGGACCTACGTCGGGCGCATCGTCTTCGCCGGCCTGTGCGACAAGCTGTTCGACATCGACGAAAAACTGCAGATCGTGCCGCAACTGGCGCTGGCCTACGAATGGGCCGATCCGAACACGCTGCTGATCCATCTCCGGCCTAACGTCACCTTCCATGACAATGAGCCGTTCGACGCGGCCGCGGTGAAATACACGCTGGAGCGTCACCTTACGCTGCCAGGCAGTTTCCGGCGTGGCGAGATCGGTGCGGTGGACCATGTCGAGGTCGTTGATCCGCTGACCGTCCGGCTCGTCCTGAAGAACCCGTCCGCCCCGCTGCTGGCACTGCTGACCGACCGCGCGGGAATGATCGTGGCGCCCAAGGCGGCCGAGGCGGCGGGCAAGGATTTCGGCCTGCATCCGGTCTGCACCGGTCCATTCCGGTTCACCGAACGGGTGGCGCAGGACCGGATCGTGCTCGATCGCTATCCCGGATACTGGGACGCTCCGAGCATCCACTTCGACCGGGTGATCTATCAGCCGATGACCGACAGCGCGGTGCAGGTCGCCAACCTCCATACCGGCAACATCGATCTGGCCGAACGCGTGCTGCCCACCGACGTGGCGGACATCAGGCGCGACCCGAAACTGCGCATCGTCACGTCCCAGGCGCTGGGCTACGTCGGCATCACCTTCAACCTGGCGAACGGCCCGCAGTCCAAGGCGCCGGTCAATCAGAACGTGCTGCTGCGGCAGGCCTTCGACGCCGCCATCGACCGCCAGGCAATCAGCGAGGTCGTCTTCAACGGCATGTACCTGCCCACGGTCCAGGCCGTGCCGTCATCGTCGCCGTTCTACGTCAAGGGTCTCGAGCCGCCGGCGCGCGACATCGACAAGGCCCGGGCGCTGGTGAAGCAGTCCGGCGTGCCCACCCCGATCCCGGTGACGATGATGGTGCCGAACACGCCGGACCAGGCGCAACTCGCCGAGGTGATCCAGTCGATGGTGCACGACGCCGGGTTCGAAGTGAAGATCAACCTGGTGGAGTTCGCCTCGTCGGTGGCGGCCGGGACTCAGGGCAACTTTGAGACCTACCTCATTGCCTGGTCGGGGCGCACCGATCCGGATGGCAATCTCTACACGTTTCTGCATTCCGGGATGGGGCAGAACGACGGCCACTATTCCAATCCGATCGTCGATCAGGCGCTCGACACGGCGCGCACGCTGACCTATCCGGCCGCCCGGATCGCGCAGTACGCGATATTCGCGGAGCAGGAGCGCAAGGATCTGCCGATCATCTACCTGTACAACCCGGTCAACATCGTTGGCCTGTCGGCGAAGCTGTCCGGCTTCCGGCCGGTTCCCGACGGGCTGATCCGGCTGCAAGGTCTGTCGGCGGCGAAATGAGACGCCAGCCGGCCGCGGCGGACCGATCGGTGCCGCCGTTTCAGCGACGCGTTATACCGGCGTCGGCACGGTGCTCTATACCGCCGTCGGCACGACGCTCTATATCGGTGTCGGGACGACGCTCTATACCAGTGTCGGCGAGTGGCATTACGGCCTCGGTGCATGACCGTGCCTCGTTGGGTTCACGCGTAGCCGCCGGATCAACCCTCCACGCATATGATTCATCCCTGCGGGCCGCCGGTGCTGCTCGGCTTGCCTCGCCTCGTCGGCCGCCCCGCGGTCGCAGCCGTGCCTTATCCCGGTCACTCCAAAGCTGCGTCAGCCACGTCATCCCGCTCCGCGCCGGGTGCCCGACATGAGGCTGCGGGGACGGCTGGCGCAGATCATCCCGACCCTGGTTCTGGTCAGTGTTCTGGTGTTTTGCCTGCAGCAGCTGATGCCCGGGGATCCGGCCGTGATCCTGGCGGGGGAGGAGCGGGGGGACCCGAAAGTGCTGGCCCAGATCCGCGAGGAACTCTGGCTCGATCGTTCTTTGCCGCTGCAGTACCTGCACTGGGTCGGCAACGTCGCGCGGGGCAACCTCGGCTACTCCTGGCGCACCCGCCAGCCGGTATCGCAGCTGATCGCGCAGAAGCTGCCGGTGACCGCTCAGCTTGGCGTCATGGCGTTCGTCATCGCCTTGCTGATCGGCGTGCCGGCCGGCGTCGTCGCCGCCGTCAAGCGTAACGGGCCCCTGGACTATATCGCCAACGCCATCGGCCTCGCCGGCCTCTCCATGCCGAACTTCTGGTTCGGCATCATGCTGGTGCTGCTGGTTTCGGTCGATCTTGGCTGGCTGCCGCCGTCGGGATACGTGCCGCTGACCGAGGATGTCCGCCAGTCGCTGGCGACCACCATCATGCCGGCCTTCGTGCTGGGCAACGCCATCGCCGCGATCCTGATGCGCCATACCCGCAGCGCGATGCTGTCGGTGCTGGATCAGGACTACGTGCGGACCGCCAGGGCCAAGGGTCTTCCCGAAAGCCAGGTCATCCTGCGCCACGCACTGCGCAACGCCTTGATCCCGGTGGTGACGCTGGGGGCGCTCGAACTCGGCACGTTGCTGTCGGGTGCGGTGCTGACCGAGCAGGTGTTTTCGATCCCGGGGTTCGGCAAGATGGTGGTCGATGCGGTGTTCAACCGCGATTATCCGGTGGTGCAGGGCGTCGTGCTGGTCACCGCGTGCCTGTTCATCCTGCTGAACCTGCTGGCGGACGTCCTCTATGTGCTGGTCAACCCCCGCCTGAGGCGCGCCTGATGGCACCAACCAGACGCCCCCACGATGCCACGGGCGACGCCATGCAAGATCCGCGGCGTGATGCCAAGGGGCATGCCGGTGGGAGTGGCGCTGGGGCTGATGCCAAGGGGCCTGCCAGCGGGGGTGGCGCCGGGGGTGACGCCGGGGGTGACCTTGCGGGTTATGCCGGTGGGGGTGATGGCATGGGTGACGCCGGGCACCATCCCGGCAAGGGCGGCGTCGCCTTGGGCCAACCCGCCGGGCGCGCCGCCGCGACGGCCGACCCGCCAGGAGCACCGCAGCCGCGCATCAGGCGACGGACGCCGGACCGGACCCTGGGTCAGACCCCCGGCCGACTGGCGGTCCGGCGCTTCCTGCGGCGCCCGGCCGCCGTGGCGGGGATGGCAGTGATCGTGCTGTTCGTGGCCGCGGCACTGCTGGCCCCGGTCCTCGCGCCGTACGACCCGATCGCCACGTCCTGGAGCGCGATCCGCAAGGCCCCGTCGGCCACGCACTGGATGGGCACCGACGAGAACGGCCGCGACGTCCTGTCGCGCGTGCTGTTCGGCGCGCGTGCCAGCCTGCTGGCCGGCGTCGTGTCCGTGCTGATCGCCGCCGGCATCGGGGTGCCGGCCGGTCTGCTGGCCGGCTTCGCAGGCGGCTGGGTCGACGCCGTGCTGTCACGCATCGTCGATGCAATGCTGGCTTGTCCGTTCCTGATCCTGGCGATCGCGCTGACGGCGTTCCTCGGGCCCGATCTGGCGAACGCTATGATCGCCATTGGCGTCTCCACGGCACCGCGGTTCATGCGGGTCGCCCGTGCCGCCACACTGGAGGTCACCGGTGCCGATTACGTCCAGGCGGCCTGGTCGCTTGGAGCGCGTGCGTCCCGCGTCGCGATCCGGCATGTGGCGCCGAACATTGTGCCGCCCGTGCTGGTGCAGGCGACGCTGGCGCTCGCGGCGGCGATCATCGCCGAAGCCTCATTGTCGTTTCTGGGCCTGGGCCAGCAGCCGCCGGCGCCGTCCTGGGGATCGATGCTGAACGCGGCACAGCGGTTTCTCACGCAGGCGCCGTGGCTGGCGGTGTTCCCGGGCCTGGCGATCTTTCTGTGCGTGCTGTCGTTCAACCTCGTGGGAGACGGGCTGCGTGACGCCCTGGACCCGCGCGCGCGGTAGGTGGGGATAGCCCCCGGTTCGGTGTCCGGGTGCCACCCTGCATCTGCGCGCCCGGTCGGATCTGGGCCCAGACGGTGGTTCGGCTGAAACGATCGAAGCCGAGCGACGTGCATCCATCGGCGGGTGACCGCACGAGCACAAGACGAATGAGCCGGGCGTGATGTTCGCCACGAAGTTGTGATTCGATTTTAATTCCCAGCCTGACGTCGAGCGGCCATTTTACTGCGACTTCGACCATTGCTGTCGGACTTGACTGACGCCTGCGGGACTTGACTGACGCCTGCGGGACTTGACTGACGCCCGCGGGACTTGACTGACGCCCGCGGGACTTGACTGACGCCTGCGGGACTTGACTGACGCCCGCGGGACTTGACTGACGCCCGCGGGACTTGACTGACGCCCGCGGGACTTGACTGACGCCGGTCCGCGAAAACATTGATCCTCGTCATCCCGGCCGTCACCGCCAGGGAAGACCGCCTGCATCTGCCCGTTTCGAATAGTGCCAGTCTAGCGACTTTTCATGGCGCCCTGAGTCGTGGTGCTTGGTTCTTGTATGACGAGCGGTCCTCGATCGTGCAACCCGCGACTTGCGGTGTTCTGAAGTGCCAGTCGCGGATCGCCGGGCGGCCCCCTCGCTCCGAGCTCGCTCGCCCGGTGATGACACAGAAGTTGGCTGCCCAACGGCGTTACCGGCGTGCTGAAAATGCTCTGGTGCAGTGTTCCGAAGTCCACGATGCTGCGGATCCGCCCCGAAGCAGACTTCACGATCATGCACCACACTAGAGAAACAAAAGCCTGCTGCGTTTTTGTCGATCCGAAAGCGCGTTAGAAGTTGATCCATGGGACGACTGCATTCTGAATCGGAACGACATCCACTCGATCGGCGCCATTCATGCCGTCAGGGGCAGAGGCGGGGGCGCGTGGCGTTTCGCGCCGGCTAATCCATAACTTACAAGTAGCAGTATATCGGCTGAGCTTCTGGGAAACAAAATCAGGGAAAAACGAATATGGCAACGACGGTATACTTCGCCACCAACCGCAAGGCGAACGGCCCCGCTGACAACTGGCAAAGCTATGGCGCCGACATCAGCCCGCCGTCAGATCCGGCCGCCATCACATATGGAAGGGCGTTCGTCGACCAGACCGATCTCAACGCTGACAAAGCGGGGGCCATCGAGAGTATCGACGACATCAACCATGGCGGCTTCAGTGCGCAGGCGGTTGCCGACCTTTCAGCGCCAGGGCGCAACCTTCTGGTTTTCATCCATGGGTTTGACAACAGCTTCGAAGATGCCCTGACGCGCGCGGCGTTCAACCGCGAATGGTTCGCGCAGTCGGGCCGGGCGGCAGCCGACACCACGGTCGTGGCCTTCAGCTGGCCGTCGCTCGGCAAGCTCCTTTCGCTGCCGCTTCCCTGGGAGGATTACAAGCAGGACCAGACCATGGCGGGGCAATCGGGCCTGCACGTCATGAGCTTCTTTGCCAATCTCCTGCCCATTGCCACCGCCGCGCGCGGGCACGGCCAGCGCGTGTTTCTGCTGGCGCACAGCATGGGAAACTGGGCGCTGCAGGCAGCGGTGGAAAGCTGGTTCAGTCACGGGAATGGCGATGCCGCCCTGTTCGACGAGGCGTTGCTCGCCGCGGCCGACGAACGCTACGATGGCTTCGATTTCCCTCCGGCGGGCCGGCTGACCGGGCTGCACCGGCTGGCCCGACGCATCTCGACCTATTTCAGCGTGCGCGATGCCGTCCTCGGCCTCAGCATGACCGTCAATCTCGGTGCCAAGCGCCTCGGCCAGGAGGGCCCGCATGACCGCTTTGACACCGACCGTTTTCCCTCAGAAACATACCGGATGGTCGACTGCGCCGGATTCGCCGATTACGTTCGCGACTTCGCTGGCTCGCACCAGTATTATCGCCGGTCCGTGCTAGCCCGGGCCGATATCGCCGGTACGATGGCGGGCGCATAGCTCCGAAGCGTGGCGGCGCTGGTCAAAACCCCTCCAGGCAGGCTCGCTTCCAGGTTACTCCGGATGTCCGCGTCACCGGCATCCCCCTGTTACGCTGCAGGCCGCACCGGCTCGGCCTGGGACACCTCCCGGCCTCGGCTCATGCCAGGGCCGGCCGCCGCGAGCGGGTCTGCAGCACGCTCTCCAGCGCGTCGCCCACCTGCAGAACCAGCGCGTCCTCGAACGGCCGCCCACCAATTTGCAACGCGAGCGGCAGCCCGGTCTGGCTGAAACCGTTGCAGACCGAAAGCGCCGGGGCACCGAGGACGTTGAACGCCCGATTGAAGAACGGCTGGAACCCCGAGGCCATCGAATCCTCGCCGATCGGCCGCGCCGGACAGCGAGCGGTCGGAAAGATAACGACGTCAACGCCCTTCATGACCTCGAGGAATTCCGCAACCAGGCGCGTCCGTTCGCGTTGCGCATTGATGTAGTCCGCAGCCGAAATGAAAGCCCCGGCCATCAGGCGGTGCCGCCCGAACGCACCATACTGTTCCGGCGCGGTGCGCAGCCAGTGCTGGTGGATGGCGTACGCCTCGCTGCGGGAAATCAGGCTGCCGCAGTCCGCGTACGTCCCGAATGGCGACAGTGCCACGTCGCCGACCACCGCGCCGAGGTCGCGAAGCGCCGCCACACTGGTTTCCAGGGCCGCGATCGTTTCTGGATCGGTAAGAAGATCCTTTTCGAAGAAATGCCGCACCACGCCGACCCGCAGGCCCCGCAGGCTCTTGCCGACGCCGCCCGCGAAGTCGATCGTGGCAACCGACGCGCTGCCGGGGTCCTGCGGATCGTGACGGGCCAGCACCTGCATCATCAGCGCGCAGTCCTCGCTCGTCCAGCACATCGGGCCGGCATGATCGAGCGAGAATGACAGCGGCAGGATTCCACGCCGGCTCAGCAGGCCATACGTCGGCTTGTGCCCCGCGATGCCGCACCATGCGGCCGGCCCGCGGATCGAGCCGCCGGTGTCGCTGCCCATCGCGCCCGCGCACAACCCGGCGGCGACCGCCGCGCCGGATCCGGATGACGAACCCGATGGATCGAGCGACAGATCCCAGGGATTGCGTGCCGGCGGCCAGGGCAGATCGAACGACGATCCGCCAATCGCGAATTCCCACGTCGCCAGCTTGCCCGTTATGATGGCACCCGCCTCGCGCAGGAGGCTTACGGTGAAGGCATCCTCGGTTGGAACATGATCCTTGAACAAGGCGGAATGAGCCGTCGTGCGGATGCCAGCGGTATTATAGATGTCCTTCAGTCCGATCGGGATGCCGTGCAGCGGTCCCTTCCATCCTCCGGCCGCAATCTCGGATTCTGCCTTCCTGGCATCAGCCATTGCCTGTTCTTCCAGCACCAGCAAATGGCTGTTGAGCCGCGCATCGAGCTGTGTGACACGCGCGAAAAATGCCTCGGCCAACTCAACCGGGGATAGTCTTCGGGCTTTAAGCTCGGCGGATGCCTGCGCGATGGTCAGAAAATGCAGGTCGGTCATAAAGGTGCCTTCAACTTGCAAACGGTCGCCCAAGCTCAAGCAAGACCGATACCAAGAGACGGCGGCGTGCTGGTCACGTGGCCGGAATAGTCCTCATTCCATCAGCCAACCACGGTCGCGAAGCAGAACTGGTGTCTTAATCTGCGTGTTTCGTTCCGCCTCAGGAAGCAGAAGCCAGGATTTCAACCGTTCCAGAACGCGTCGCGTGGGTAGAGCAAGTTGCAGAGCGAGCGCTTCCGCCATGCCGTAGAAGCGTAGCTCCTCAAGTTCCCCATCGCCGCCGATTTCCCCGGTGACGTGCTTCTCATCCACCACGAGAAAACGCGCATTGAATCGGATCGGCAGGCCTGGAGGCGTGACGGCGCGTGCCAGGTAATGCAGCACGTCCAGTCGCGGCGGCCGGCCGAGCGAAAGACCTGTCTCTTCCTGCAGCTCGCGCGCGGCGGCGACGGCCAGGCCACGCGCCAGCATCGCGTTGGTGTTCTTGCGCAACGCCCGTTCGGTCGCGGGCAGCAACGGCGTGGCGAATGGCGCCGTCAGGTCGGCACGGTCGACACGGCCGCCGGGAAACACCAGACGGTTCGGCATGAAACGATGTTTCGCCCCGCGCATGCCCATCAGCATATGCGGCTCGTCATTGACGAACCGTAATACAATCAGGCTGGCGGCATGCCTGGCGCGGACCGTCGCCGGAGCCTTGGCGGCAGCTTCGGGAGCAACCAGTGAGGCGTCGTCAGGCAAGATCGAAACCCTTCGTCTTCAGATAGGTGGCAAAGCCGAACCGCTCCGGCACGGAAAGCTGGCGCGCCACGTTCTCGCTCCAGCCTACGCCGTCACGCGGCGGATAGACGTCATTGTTCTTCAGGCTGCCGGGAGCGACCGGATCGCGCAGGGTGCGGCGCTCATCGTACGCCGCGATATCGGCCTCCAGCGCGCTGTCATCATATCGTTCCCGATGCACGACGACCGCGGGCGGCAGGCGCATTGACACCGGCCGGCGGAACACCGGCCAGCCAACCGTCAGCCCGGCCACCGGATAGACCCCGGATGGCAGCCCCAGCAGCGGCGATACGCGCTCGATATGACTGCGCACGTAGCTGATCGGGCAGGTGCCCAGGCCAACCGCATCCGCCGCGGCCATGAACTGCGCCATCGCCAGTGCGCAGTCCACGGCGGTGTTGAGAAACGTGTCCATGTTGTTATTGGCATGCGGCATGTCGTGCATCGCACATAGCCGCTGCCCGCGCCGCATGTCGCCGCACCAGACCAGAAACACCGGCGCCGTCGCGATCCAGTCCATCGTGCCGATCCAGTCGGCGATCTGCTTGATCCGAGGGCGGTCGCGCATCACCACGACGGAAAATTGCTGCAGGTCCGACTTGGCCGGCGCCGACTGTGCCGCGGCGAGCAGAGCGTCGAGCAGCGAATCGGGCACGTCCTGTTCCGTATAGCGACGCGTCACCCGCCGGTCGATCAGGCTGGCGATCGCCTCCGGCACCTCGGTCCCCGGCAGATCGATGCCGAACCGGGCCTGGAGCAGGGCCTGGGTGTCCGCGCCTGTGGCCGCCATGTGGGTTCCCTCCGCATTGCTGATCGTCGTGTGCCACCCTTGCCGGAACACCAAGGACGCGCAAGGTTCGGCATCAAAGCCAACCTCTGGAGGAGCCGTCCATGCCCGCGTCCTATGCCAACCACCGTGCCCAGCTCAAAGCCATCCTGCTTGGTTGGGGCATGCCCGAGGACAATGCCGAAACGACCGCGGAAGTCCTGTCGTGGGCGGACCTGCACGGCGTGGACAGTCACGGCATTTCAATGATCCCCGGCTATGACGGGCTGCGCCGCTCGGGGCGGGCGAAGATGGATGCGCGGCCGACCGTCATCAAGGAGACCCCGGTCTCCGCGCTGGTCGATGGCGGCGGCGGACTGGGTCACGTGCCCGGTCACTTCGCGATGTCAGCGGCGATCGGCAAGGCAAAGAGTGCCGGTGTCGGAATCGCCGTGGTGAAGCACTCCGCGCATTTCGGCGCCGCCGGGTTCTATTCGCTGATGGCGGCGCGTCAGGGGCTGGTCGGCATGTCCTGCACCTCGGCCTCCGGGATCCAGGTGGCGCCGACCTTTGGCAAGCAGGCCCGTCTCGGCACCGATCCGTGGTCGTTCGCCGCACCCAGCGCCGACGGCGTGCCGTTCCTGCTGGACATGGCGACCACCACGGTGGCGGCCGGACGCATCCGCAACAAGGCTAACGAGGGCCTGCCCACGCCGGACGGCTGGGTGCTGGACGCGGAGGGCAATCCCTCCAACGATCCGCTGGTCGCCAAGGAAAAAGGCGGCTTCCTGACCTCGCTCGGCGGGTCGCCGGAGAATTCCAGCTACAAGGGTTACGGCCTGGCGGTGATGGTGAACATCCTGGCCTCCTGCCTGTCCGGTGCCACCCTGATCACCGATCCGATGCACACGAAGAAGCCGGTGGGAATGGATATCGGCCACTTCTTCATGGCGATCGATCCGAACCTGTTTCGCGAATCCGACGATTTCCAGAGCGACGTCGCGACCTTCATGTCCGCGCTGCGCGGCACTACGCCGGTCGATCCGGCCCGCCCGGTGATGGTTGCCGGCGACCCGCAATGGAAATACGCCGAGACCCGGATGGCGAACGGCATTCCGGTGGGGCCGGGGCTGCTCAATCAGGTCCGCCAGATCGCCCAGGCCGCCGCCGCACCCTGGCTGCTCGACTAGTACCGCGCATCGGTGAAGCGCGATACGTCGGTCCTGGAATGGCGCATCCGATCCACGCGTCGGCTCTTGGTGGCGCGGCGACTCACGCTGCTCCGCGATCGGGTGCCGGAACGGCTTCAACCGGCCGGCCGCAGACCGAACGTGTCACTGCCGAGCGACCGCGTTCCGGAGTGAGCGGCCCGGCGACCCACGACCTGCACGCTCTGCAATGCGGCAAGTCGTGTCATAGCCGGGCCGGCCGCCACTCTGCTCGTTCATCCCGCCGTGACACGCAGGGGAGCAGACTGCCGTTCCCGGGTGTATCATACGAATCCGGGGTCTGCTCTGTCGCGGCGCCCCAGTGTACCGGACTGCAGAATCGCCACACGCGCGCCCTGGTATAGCCGAACGGCCGGCAGCGGTGATCCACAGCGCAACCGACCTTGGAGACGCGATCTCAGGCCGCCGACGCTCCGGCACGCCGGTGGAGCCGCCAATCCCTCCAGCACGATACCAAACCGAGAGGAAACCAGTGTCCAAACACACAGCGTCCCGACGGGTCACCGTCCCCGACATCATCGGACAGAAGCGCGGCACGAAGATCGTGTGCCTGACCGCCTATACCGCCCCGGT
>DASWON010000350.1:0-16685 GCA_036398735.1 Rhodopila sp. | reverse complement strand
GACGCAGCAATGCCTCCTTGTCGGCCGGCTGCTTCAGGTCGAGAACGATGGAGCGCTTGTTGCGGTTCCACGTCATGAACGGCGCGCTCTCGCCATTGATGAACGGCGGCATGCCGCGTGCGGAATCGCCCTTCGGCGGCTCGACCTTGATGACCTCCGCGCCATGGTCCGCGAGCATCATCGCGCAGTACGGTCCGGAAAGATGACTGGTGAGATCCAGAACCAGAAGGTGATCGAGCGCGCCTGCCATGATGTTTCCTCCGTTTGCACGAGACCAACCGGCCTGCTGTGGCCGCGGACGGTTCCCCCGCGTCGCGCCATCGTCCCGCCAGCTGTCAACAGCGGGAGCGTAGCGATGAAGTGCCCCCGCGGCCAGCCGTGGTGGGGCGACCCCGCGGCCAGCCGCTTTAGGAAGACCCCGCGGCCAGCCGCTTTGAGGAGATCCCGCGGCCAGCCGCGGTGGGGCGACCCCGCGGCCAGCCACTTTAGGAAGACCCCGCGGCCAGCCGCTTTAAGGAGATCCGGCGGCCAGCCGTGATGGGACCAGCCGCGATGGGGAACCCCCGGCTGCCGCGATAGCGCCGGCACGACAAGGCGATCGTGCGCCACACGCGATGGCCCACCCACGCCCGTTCAGCGATATCCCGCTGCGACGCGGCTCGGCCAGGGATGCGCCGCGGTGGGCATGGCGCGAAGTCCGGTTGCAGCCGGCGCTGCGTTGCCGCTGGATATCCACGCCTCGATCGCACCACGGAAGCGACTGGCCGGTTCAACCCCGGTCGCGTCATCGGTGCGACCGCCATCTCTGTTTGACACAGAACCGGACTGACCGTGCGCCACGGACCTGAACCGGCACCCGAGCACCATCGGTCTGGCTCGGTCGCCGAGGCCTCCGCCCCTTTATCTGAGACTTTTATTTGCCGCGCCGCCTTCGACCCTGGCTTCTATATCCGCTGGCCCCCTAGGTTCTTGGGCAGACCGCGTTGCCGTCTGACCGCCTTCCGAAAATGCCATGCTGATCTCGATCTCAAAGCTCGACCGCGCATCCCGCCGGGCGCTGCGCTGGATGATGGTGCGGCTCTGCACGCTCCTGACGATCTGGTCCTTCCCGTGGGTTGTCGGGAAAATCCCTTTGGCGCAGGTGCTGGTGATCCTGTCACTGACCTTCACCATGACCTCGCTGATGGCGATGTTCGTCGCCACCCTGCGACGCGAGCGGTTCGGCGCCGCGAGCCTGAACACCTGGGATGAGGCCGCTGTCTTCTGTGGCCTCGCCGTGCTGGTGCACGCCGTCCACAGGGTGGCGTACTGACCCGCCTGCCCGCCGCCGCCGCTGGCATCCCGATTGACCCGGACCCGATTGCGTCATCATCCTGCGGCCCGGCTCGAGGGAGATGGCATGTGGACCAGATGACGGGCCGGCTGAACCCGGCGAAGTTCCGCGATCCCGCCGTCACGGCGAAGGGGGAGGCGCGGGCCACGGTGGCGCTGCGGACCCTGGACACTCTGTGGTTCAACACCGGCACGCTGTGCAACCTGACGTGCCGGAACTGCTACATCGAGTCGTCGCCGCGCAACGACCTGCTGGCCTATCTGACCCTCGCCGAGGTGGAGACCTATCTTGATGAGATCACCCGCGACCGGCTGCCGACGCGACTGATCGGCTTCACCGGCGGCGAGCCGTTCATGAATCCCGACATCATCCCCATGCTGGACGCGGTGCTGTCGCGCGGGCTGGATGCGCTGGTCCTGACCAACGCGATGCAGCCGCTGCGCAAGCTGCGCGCCCGGTTGCTGACCTTGCGCGACCGCCACCATGACCGTGCCCGTGACCACCGCCGGGACCTTGATCGTGCCCGCGACGCCGACCGCCACCATGACCGTAACCGGCTGACGATCCGGGTCTCGATCGACCACTACCAGCCGGCCATACATGAGCAGGAACGCGGCCGGCGAAGCTGGGCCCCGGCAATGGATGGCCTGATCTGGCTGGCCCGCAACGGCTTCAGGCTGGACGTAGCCGGACGGCGCTTCACCGGCGAAACCGAACGGTCGTTGCGTGACGGGTTCGCCGCCCTGTTCGCGGAACACGCCATCCCGGTGGACGCGCACGATCCGGGCCGGCTGATGCTGTTCCCGGAAATGGAGCCTGAGCGCGACGTTCCCGAGATTACCACCGCGTGCTGGGGGATCCTGGACAAATCCGCGGACGACGTGATGTGCGCACAGGCGCGGATGGTGGTGAAGCGCCGCGGCGCCGCCGCGCCGGTCGTCCAGGCCTGCACCCTGCTGGCCTACGACCCGCGTTTCGAGATGGGCGCCACCTTGGCGGAGGCCGCCGCTCCGGTATCGCTCAACCACCCGTTTTGTGCATCGTTCTGCGTGCTTGGCGGCGCATCCTGCAGTCGCTGAGCCAGCGCGTCGCTGAACCGTTCGGCGCCCTCGGGATTGAGGTGGCAGAACTGGTCACCGAACAGGCGGTCCGGCCAGTGCGGCATGATCTCGGAGGCGACCCGAAAGTGCCTGTAGCGGCGTTCGTAATCCGCCAGGTAAGCCGCGAAGGCGTCGCGCACGTCCGGCCGCACCGCCCGCCAGGTTG
This sequence comes from Rhodopila sp., assembly GCA_036398735.1. Lineage (GTDB taxonomy): Bacteria > Pseudomonadota > Alphaproteobacteria > Acetobacterales > Acetobacteraceae > Rhodopila. Next base: position 14,086 of record DASWON010000350.1, on the reverse strand, counting down.
CCTCATTGACCGGCATGGCGATGAAGCGGGCCTCGATCCCGTGCCGGTCCAGTGTCGCAAGCAGCCTGTCGAAGTAATGATCCAGGATTGGTAGCGGGCGGAATGCCTCCATATGCCCGTCGATGGCGACCACGCTCGAGCCATGCGCGACGCCGAAGTAATAATGTCCGCGCCCCGACAAGGTCGCGGCCAGCGCGTCATGGTTTCGCCACCAGCGGAGAAACAATCCGCCGTGCGACAGGCTGGAGAAATACAATGGCGGAAACCGGACCTGGTACAGCCAGTCGCGCACCCGCAGCGGCAGCAGGTCGAAGTGATGCGAGTCGTAGATGGAGAAATCGCCAACCCGCCCGGACGCGGCACGCAACGCCGTGATGTCGCCGGGGCCGAGCAGCCCGAAGCGGACGCTGCGTTCCCAAAACATGTCGGGGTTGCTGAAATGGCCCGGGTCAAACGAGATGATGACCAGCCGCGGCGGCGAGGGACATGCCAGTGCTCGGTCCAGCGTCGCAACCGCCTCGATCGCCTCGCCCCCGCCGATCGCGAGGTTCGAGGCAGGCACCGGCAGCCGCGCGGGCAGAATATCGGCCGCGGCTCGGGAATCCCCCAGAATAATGATCTCACCCAGGTCGCAGCGTTCCAGCATGATCTGCCTAGCACGCCATGACGCGTATTCCGTGTCCATGAACGCCATCGGCATCGTCGCCACCCACCCCCACACCAGCCCGAATCCCAGGATGGCGGACAGACCCGACAGGCGCAGGTATCCCACCGGCTCAGAACCGGAAATACAGGAATTCAGTGGTCCCGCCGGCTCCCAGCAGGCCTAAGGCGGCGGCGCATCCCATGATGACCGCCCATGGCGGCGACCGTCGCCAGCCCAGCCGAAGCGGCGCATCCCCCAGCATCCACTGCCTTGTGGGGGGAACAAACCATACGATCGCATAGAGAGTGGCCAGCCACGCCATGCCGGCGACCTCGCGAAGGTCAGGCTGGATCACCCCCAGGCCATGCAGTCCGGCCATACCGGCGAACATCGCCACGGCGTCCGGAAGACCGGTCGCTCTGAACACCACCGCCCCGGCGAGGACGCACAGATAGGTCAGCGCCAGGCTTCCCGCGGCCGGCGGGGCGGGCCATCGGTTAACGCGCCAGGCGTGGTTGACCAGCAGGAAGCCTGCATGCAGCAATCCGAACACCAGGAACGGCAGCGTCGCGCCATGCCAGAGCGCAACCATGATCATCGTCAGCACGATCGGCGCCCCGACCATCGCCAGGAAAGCAGCCGGCATACGTTGCGCCGGTGCGTCGATGGGCAGGCCATGGCGGCGGCGCCAGCGCAGGATCGCCAGGGTCAACGGCGCGTGCACGGTGGTCATCAGGAACCGGGTCAGCGACATATGCCACCGCTGCCAATAGGCGATCACCGAGGTGGCGCGATACGGCCGGTCAAAGTTGTCCGGAAAGCGCAGGCCCACCATCCACGCCAGCCCGATCGCCATGTCGGTGTAGCCGGAAAAATCGAAATAAAGCTGCAACGAGTAGGCGGTGGCGGCCTGCCAGGCCGCGAACAGGCTCAAGGCGGCCGGGTCGGCAAACCCCGGATCGACGAGCGTCGCCAGCGGATCGGCGAGCAGGGTCTTCTTCAACAGCCCAATGGTGAAAAAGCCGCCGCCGGTTGCGAGGCTGTCCGACGTCAGCCGCCAACCCTCGGTGCGCGCGAACTGCGGCAGCATTTCCCGCGCGTTGAGGATTGGACCGGCCAGCAGAGCCGGGAAGAACGCCGCATACAAGGCGTAGTCACGCAGCTTCGGCGGCGGCGTGTCGCCACCTGCGTGGTGCAGCAGACAGCCGATCTGGGTAAAGGTGAAAAAGCTCAGGCCGAGCGCGGGTTGCGCGTCCAGGTACTTGAACCAGCCGAGAACCGCGAGGTTGGCGGCGATTCCGGCCCCGCTCCATCGCCCCGGGCGGTTGGATTCCACCATCGCATGCAGCAACACGTAGTTGCCGCCGACCGACAGCACGAGCAGCGGCAGGAACGCGGGCGCGCCGGCGGCGTAGAACACCAGCGAAACGGCGATCAGCCAGGACTTGGCCCAGGCCTCCCCCCGGCGCCCGGCCACTGCAAAGCCGCAGAGCGTCAGCGGCAGGAAACCCAGCAGAAACGGAAATCCGCTGAACGCCACCGCCGTCAGGCCGCGGCAAGGATCCGTTTGGCCTGCAGCATGCGCAGCATGTCACCAACCGTCGCCAAGCGATCGACCTCGGGTAAGGCGAACTGCACGTCGAACCGGCACTCGAGTTCGACAATCAGGTTGATCATGTCCATCGAGTCCCAGCCGGTAATGTCCTCAAAGCGGGTCGCGGGCGTGAGTTCGATGTCGTCGTCATGCAGCAGGCCGCGCAAAATGGCAGTGATCTCATACAAGGGAGCGGCCACGAAGTCCTCCTTCGGTCAACGACGCTGTCCAGTGACCATCGGTCAACGGCTCTCTCCGATGACCTCCGGCCAGCGGCTCTCTCCGGTGACCGCCGGTCAACGGCTCTCTTCAGTGACCGCCGGTCAACGGCTCTCTTCAGTGACCGTCGGTCAACGGCTCTCTCCGGCGACCTTCGGTCAACGGCTCCCGCTGGTGATATGCGTCAAACATTAATCCGAGGTTAACGGCTCGCCGCGGAGCCGCGTCCGCCCGCCATGGCTGCCACGCGAAGAGATCGCAACGCTGAACGTGGGGAGCGTTCGAACGCGTCCGGCCGCCACATGCGTTGCGGGCCGCTTGCATCGCGGCCAGCGGGACTGTCGCCTCTTCGACGACCGGCATCCGGCTGGTATCTCATTGATCGCTTGCTCTCGCCACGCCGACCCGACGTGCATATCCAGTCGGCTGTGCCCGTTCCAGATCCTCTGCGATCCCCGGATCGCCTCAGGCTTCCCACTCGCGTGCGGTTCCAGGAGGGCGTGAATTGCCCCGATGCCACGCCGATCCCGCATCGTCAGCGGGTCAGGGTCTCGGCGAATATCGCGATGTGCGGTTCAGCCACCAACGAACCTGGGCGTCGAGTCCGGCGCGAAGACCCTCGCTAAACTACGTGGTGGCGCCGCGTGGGCAGACTTCGGATGCCCGCCCGCCCCGCTCAACCCCTGAAGTGGATCGGCAAAGCGCGCACACGGAGACGGTGGACCGGAAAGCGCGTGTCAGTAACCCGCTGTGCCGGACGCGTGCCGGGTAACGAACGCCTATGCGTGTCCGGCGGTATCCGACAGCAGCAATGGATCCACGTGCAGCTTGGCGAAGGCCCGCCGCCACTTGGTGTCGTGCTCGTCGTCGAACAGCAGGGTCTCGTCAGCCGGCACCGACAGCCAGGCGTTCTGCTGGATTTCCTGATCCAGTTGTCCCGGCCCCCACCCTGCATACCCCAGCGCGAGCACGCATTCGCGCGGTCCGCCGCCCTCGGCAATGACCTTCAGCACGTCCAGGCTTGCCGTCAGCGCCATCTCATGATCCACCTTGAGACTGCCCTCGCCGGTCCAGTCGTTGGTGTGCAGCACGAAGCCGCGGGCATTCTCGACCGGGCCCCCGGCATACAGTTTGATCTGCCGGACCGGCGGGGCCGGTTCGACATTGAGCTGCTTCAGCAGATCGTCGAACGTCGGCTTGACGATCGGACGATTGAGCACCAGCCCCATCGCGCCTTCAGGCGTGTGCGCACACACGTAGATCACGCTCTGCTGAAAGCGCGGGTCCGCCATCGCCGGCATGGCGATCAGCAGTTGACCGGTCAGGAAGCCCTCCGGTGCCGGGATGCCAGCCTGAGCGGCCCCACGTTGCAAGGCCTCGGGCTGGATGGCATTGGATTGCGGCGAGTCAGGTTTGATGCGAGAGGTGGCCATGCACGGAATTTGGTCCCAACACCCGCTCCGTGCAAGCGGCTCGGCATCGCCTCCAGCAGGTTTGTCTACCGGCGCGGTCATTGCTAGCTTCCGCGGCCATCCGCCGGAGGAAACACCGCTATGCCGAACGCCGTCCAATCGCCCCTCGCGATCTATATCGCACATTTGAAGCGGGGCGAACTGGGTTACCAGTTCAGCCCCTCGGCGCGGCAGGCAGTGTTCTACCCGCGTGTGATCGCCCCGAAGACCGGCGCAGCGGACCTGGAGTGGCGGGTCAGCAAGGGCCTTGGGACGGTCCATGCGACGACCGTCGTTTACCCGCAGCAGGGTGCGCCATACAACGTTTGTCTCGTGGACGTCGATGAAGGGTTCCGGATGATGAGCCGAATCGAGGACATCGCGCCAACCGAGGTGAAAATCGGCCTGCGGGTGAAGTTCCGTGTCCACACGCCGGAGGGCGACGAAGACCCCTACCCCGTGTTCACCCCGGCGGAGGGCGCGTGATGCCCCAGGGTGTAAGCCGCGGCAGCGTTGCCATCGTCGGTGCGGCCGAGTCCGATCTGGGCGCTGTCGCCGCGCTGATGAGCCCGATCGATCTGATGGCCCAGGGCATCCATCGTGCGCTCGATGATGCCGGGCTGACCCTGGCCGACGTGGACGGACTGTTCTGCGCAACGACCCAGGCGCGTACCTCGGCGATGTCGCTGGTCGAGTACCTCGGTCTGCCGAACGCCTATACCGACAGCACCATCGTCGGCGGCTCATCGTTCGAGGTGCATGTCGCGCACGCCCATGCCGCGTTGGAGGCCGGGCTGTGTTCGGTCGCGGTCGTCGCCTACGGCAGCACGCAGCGCACGGTCGGACGGCGGGCTGCCAGCGCGCGGGAGTTCAATCCCTACGAGACGCCGTACAAGCCGTTCCTGCCCGCGACCGCCTATGCGATGGCGGCCAGCCGCCACATGCATGAATACGGCACGACGCGCGAGCAAATGGCCGCGGTCGCGGTGGCCGCGCGCGAGTGGGCGCTGCTGAACCCCGCCGCGTGGGAGAAGAAGCCTCTCACCATCGCCGACGTCCTCAATGCCCGCCCGATCAGCGATCCGTTCACGGTCCGCGACATCTGCCTGGTCACCGACGGGGGCGGGGCGATCGTGCTGACGAAGGCCGACCGCGCCCGCGGGATGAGGCAGACCCCCGTGTACGTGCTGGGTAGCGGGCAGTCGATCACGCATGCCTCGATCACCTCGATGCCGGTGCTGACCCATACCGGAGCGATCGAATCCGGGGCACAGGCGTACCGTGCCGCCGGGGTGAAGGCGTCGGATATCAACGTGCTGGCCCTGTATGACGCGTTCACCATCAACACCATCCTGTTCCTCGAGGACCTGGGCTTCTGTCCCAAGGGCGAGGGCGGCCGCTTCGTCGAGGGCGGGCGGATCGCCCCGAAGGGGTCGCTCGCCGTCAACACCAACGGCGGCGGACTGTCATACTGCCATCCCGGCATGTACGGGCTGTTCCTGCTGATCGAGGCGGTACGGCAGGTGCGCGGCCAGTGCGGCCAGCGGCAGGTTGCGGGCGCCGAACTGGCACTGGTGCATGGCAACGGCGGCGTGCTGTCAGCCCAGGCGACCACGATCCTGGGCGGCCCCGCCACGGTCTGACACCGGTCAACGCCGACCCTGAGCGGTTCGCGCGCCGGATCGGCCCGGCGGCCGGCGCGCGAAATCAAGGGGAACCAGACGGCCGCCTGGTGGAGAAGAGCCAACGATTCGGCCGGGCGGTATGACACCAAGCGGCGATCAAATTGACCGATGACCTGAGACAACAAGCGCTCTGTCCCCCCGGCAGTGCGGTTAGGTGTCGCGGTCGTGGCTGAAAAGCAACGCCCTGGTCATGGCTGGCCATGGCCGGACTTGTTCGACTTGTTCCGGCCATCCACGTCTTTCCGCGTATTGGCACACAGTCGTGGGTCACCGGGCCGAGCCCGGTGATCACACGGGAGAGGCGGTCTCAGCGGCGGCCGGTGTGACCCCTGCGGCGGGTCAGGCTGCGCGTTCCCTGGGTCCGCGTCCTTCGGGTCGGACCTGCTCGGGTCTGCCCCACGCGACCCCGTGGCACCGATCCCCGTGGCGCCCTTTCCCATGGCGCCCATCTTCATGGCGCCCGTCTCCATGATGCGGGACTCCTAGGGCCGATCCCAATGGGGCCGACCCCGTGGTACCGATCCCCGTGGTGGCGGCCTCCACGATGCCGGCCTCCACGAGCCGATCGCCTGGCGCCCGCCTGCACGGTGCCGATCCCTAACTCTTGCCGTCCCGCTGTACGGCCCTCTGGACGGACGTGGCAAAACCGTCCTCAATGCCCGGGTCTGGCAGCAGACCAAGAAGGTGAACCATGGCGGGGAACAACAAGATCACCACCTCCCGGCGCGATATCCTGTTGGCCGGCCCGCTCGCCGGCGCCGCCACAGCACTGCCGGCGGCCGCCGCCGAGACCTTCTGGACCGCGCGCTATCAGGCGAGGAAGGGCGACGTGACACTCGCCGTGTACCGCAAGCGCCTGCATCCCCCGAGACCGGCTGGTCCCAGACTTCCGGTGCTGTTCCTCGTCCATGGTTCCTCGCTCTCCTCACTGCCGAGCTTCGACCTGACGGTGCCGGGAGCGGGCGAATATTCGATGATGAACGTCTTCGCCCGCCTTGGCTTCGATGTCTGGACGATGGACTTCGAGGGCTACGGCAAGTCGACGATCACCGCGGGCAATTCCGACATCGCCTCCGGCATCGCCGATTTGCTTGCCGCGGTGCCGGTGATCGAGCACGAGACGGGACAGACCAGGTTCGATTTCCTGGGCGAGAGCAGCGGGGCGATCAGGGCGGCGGCCTTCGCCGCGGCGGAACCAGGGCGCGTCGATCGCCTCGTGCTGGAGGCCTTCACCTATACCGGCAAGGGCTCGCCCACTCTCGCCAGGCGGAGCGAGCAGACCGCCTTCTACCGCACGCACAACCGGCGCAAGCGCGACGAGGCCATGATCCTGAGCATCTTCACGCGGGACAAGCCCGGCACCTCAGACCCGTGCGTCCCGGCGGCGATCGCCAAGGCGGAAATGCCGAACGGCGACACGGTCCCCACCGGCACCTATCTGGACATGACGGCCAACCTGCCGCTGGTCGATCCCGCCAAGGTGCAATGCCCGGTGCTGATGGTCCGCGGCCAGTACGACGGGATCTCGACCGAGCAGGACCTGCTGGACTTCTTCGTCAAACTGCCAACGCCGGACAAGCAGTACGCGGTGATCCCGGGGGCCGCGCATGCCGTCGGGATGAGCCTGGCGCGCGCCGACCTCTGGCATGTCGTGCACGCGTTCCTGACGTTGCCGAAAGCGGCGGAGGCGTGACCCGGACCACCGCGCCGCGGTTGCATCCCGGCACAATAGTATCCGGCACAATAGTATAAGGAGACAGTATGGGTATTCGCGTTCACAACCTGTATTGCGACGCCAGCGGCGAATCGCACTGGCGCGACATCCAGATCGAGTGGGCGCAGGAGGGGCCGGAAGGCAAGACCTCGGCACGCCTGCCCGCCACCGGGATCATCTTCCGCCAGACCCAGGCGGAGCACGACCGCCCGTGGCATCCCGCGCCGCGCCGGCAATACATCATCAACCTCGACGCCGGGGTGCAGCTGACCGCCAGCGACGGCGAGGTCCGGGAGATCGGGGCCGGCGAGATCGTCCTGGTGGAGGACACCTCCGGCCGCGGCCACCTGTCAAAATCGATCAACCATCAGATGCGGCACTCGATCTTCGTGCCCATCGAATAAGCGGGGAAACGGTACCATGCGCATACACAACATCTACGTCGACAACGCCGGCGAAACCCACTGGCGGGATATCGAGGTCCAATGGGTCGAGGAGCGCAACGGCAGCAAGCTGTCCGCTCGCCTGCCCGCCAACGGGATCATCTTCCGCGAGACCAGCGGCGACTACGACCTGAGCTGGCACCCCGCGCCGCGGCGCCAGTACATCATCAATCTCGACGCCGGGGTGAAGATCACCGCCAGCGACGGCGAAGCCCGCGAGATCGGAGCCGGGGAGGTCATTCTGGTCGAGGACATCAGCGGCAAGGGCCATCTGTCGCAGTCGATCGGCGGCAAGCTGCGGCACTCCATCTTCGTGCCGATCGAATAGCCGCGGCGCGCGCGCCACGCCGGCCGATCGATCGGCACCCGTTCGCGCGGCACACCGAGGGGGCCGAACAGCGCCAGCCTCCTCGGTGTGCCGGCGGACGGGACGCGGCGCTGCGGCGCGCCGCGCGACACCGGCCGGCGGCGCCTATCAGCCGGCGTCGGCGCGGCCCGGATGCGCGGGGCTGGCGCGGCAGCTACGGCCGCAATCAATGAGATAGCAGCCGGCCGGCCGCCGCCGCAGGGGACAACACCCGATCGGTTGGTGTCAGACCAGCCAGGTCGCGTCGTTTTCCCCCCACTCGCGCCCATTGCGCAACCGCGCCTCCAACTGGCGGAACTGGCTGATCAGAAAGTCGATGACGATGCGGGTTCGCTGCGGGAGATGCCGGCGCGACGGGTAGACGAGGAACGCCTGCCGCCGGCGTGCCACGTAGTTCGGCAGCAAACGGTACAACCGCCCGGCCCGGATCTCCATCAGCGTCATCGGATCGCCCAGCAACGCGATTCCATATCCGGCCAGGGCCGCCTGGCGGACGACGAGGCTGTTGTCAGACCTGAACGGGCCGGCGACGTCAACCTCCGCCGGCCCCTCGGGACCCGCGAACGCCCAGTGCGTGCTGTCTGGACCGTTGTCATGGATGATGCAGGTGTGCTGGAGCAGGTCAGAGGGATGCTCCGGCGCACAATGGCGTTCAAGATAGGCCGGCGCCGCCACCGCGGCCGATCCCACCGTTGCCAGAGCACGCGACACCAATGAGGTGTCGGCAGGCTGGCCGAACCGGAGTGCGACATCCAGGCGCTCCGCCACCAGATCCTCGGCCTGTTCGCTGACCACCAACTCCACCGCCAGCCCGGGATGCTTGTCCAGCAGCGCTGTCAGGTCGGGTACCAGCAACATCGCAGCCCCGACGGAGACGCCGATACGCACCAGGCCGGTGGGTGAGCCGCCGTTCTTGCCGAACGTATCTTCGAGGTCCTCAGCCTCTTCCAGCAGGTGACGAGCCCGGCCGACCAGATCCTGGCCCTCATCGGTCAAGCTGATCTTGCGCGTCGTGCGGTGGAACAGACGGACGCCGAAGTGCTCTTCCAGCTGCGCGACCTGGCGGGTCACGGCCGACTGGCTGGCATTCGACTCGCGGGCGACGGCGGAGAACGACCCGGTCTCGACGACGCGGATGAACGTGTGCAGCCCAGAAATCAGGTCCATCGTCTGGTCCACGTTGCTGCGGGCATTTCCAGCGCCACGGCCACCCAGGTCCACGCTCCTCCGATCGGCGTTCCGGCGACCGACATCCCCCTGGACGACATCCGGGTCGGCGCCATCCCGATCGGTCGCATCCCGGTGGACGACCTGCCCCTGGCCGACATGCCTGTGAGTGGCAACGTTGTGGTCCTCATTGTGCTCCTGGGCGTCGTCTCGGTCGGCACCGGTCTGGCCGGCGTGGCTGTGCAGGCCGCTTCGGTTGGCGCGCGTCTGGTCGCCATATCTGTGGCCGTTGTTCCGGTCGACAAGTCCGTGGCCTGCATCCCGGCCGGACGTCCGCTGCTTCGCCGCGCCGCAGGCGCGCGAACCACTGTCATGACGGTCGGCATCCGCCGTTTCTCTCCCTTCGCATCAGCAACTTTCAACCCTGTAGCGCGCCCGCCGGTCAACATCATGTGCGGAATGCGCGTTTCAGACATGCCACACAGGCGCGCAGCCCGTGCTTACAACTCGATCAACATGCCCATCTGATGCCCTGCGGCCGTCCCGCTTCAACCGGTCCTGCGGGCGGTCCGCCATAAAAGGAGGTCTCAATGAAGCAGTTGATTCTCGCCACCATCGCCGTCGTTGGTCTCAGTATGGGCAGCGCGCTCGCGCAGTCGTTCTCGCACGGGGCGCCGCCGAACAGCGACCAGCATCGCGTCGTGGGCAGTAACGACTGATATCGCGCCGAGCCTGGCGTTAAGCGCCAGGCTCCTCAGGCGGCCAGGCGCCTTGCCAGCGCCTGGAACACCGGCAGCGCAGCCGCCAGTTCGCCGACGCGAACGGCTTCGTTGGGCTTGTGCGCGACCCCGATATCGCCCGGACCCATCACCACGCACGGCGCCACGGACTGCAGGATCGAGGCGTCCGTGCCGAACGGCGCCGTCGTCGGGCCGTTGCCGCTGACCTCGACGCACAGGCTTACCAGCGGATGGTCAATCGGCAGTTCGGGCGGCGTCCCTTCCTCGGCCTCGGTGACGGTCACGCCGGAGCGGGCCGCCGCGCCATGCACGGCCACGCGGATCGGCGTCGGGTCGATCCCGGCCGAATAGCGGAACTTGATACGGGCAGTGGCGACCGGGACGGTGACGTTGATCGCCGTCCCGTGATTATCGAGCACCAGGTTGAAGTCGCTGAACGGCGGGTCATAGGCGTCGTCCTGCAGCGCGCGATCGGTCCGCAGCTGTTCGAACAGCGACCTCATCTCCGCCAGGAACGGAATCAGCGTCCAGTTCGCGTTGCGCCCAGCCCCGGTCGAGCTGTGGGCCTGGATACCGTGTGCCACGCAGGTGAACAGGATGTGGCTGCGATGTCCGCGCACCGGGCGCAACTGCGTGGGTTCCACGACGATGATACCGCGCGGCCGAACCGAACGGACCAGTTCCGAACGCTCGGCGATCACGCGGGCGCCTTGTTTGGTGGTCTCCTCATCGGTGGTGATGAGCAGCGTCACCGGCACGCTGTCCGGCAGGCCCCGGACCGCGACGATTGCGGCAGCGACCGGTCCCTTCATGTCGGTGCTGCCAAGGCCATGCAGCACGCCATCGGCGTCGGTCCGCGCCGACCAGGGATCTTCCTGCCAGCCGGTCTCCGGCACGGTGTCCATATGGCCGGAGAACGCAATGCCACCCGGTCCGCCGCGATGCGCCACCAGCACACGCTTGGCCACGCCGGCCGCGTCCGCGTAGTCGAGGCGCTCGATCGCGAAGCCCGGAAGTTCCAGCTCGATGCGCTCGGCGACGGGGAGGTTGGAGACGGAACTGCGGCTGTCCAGCCGGACGAGGTCGCGGGTCAGTTCGGCGATCGCTGTGGTCGGATCGGTCATGCATCTGGATAACCCTCCCCGGCATCCGCCTGCAACCCGTCTCGCTTCGGGGCGAGCGCCGTCCCGCCCAACCGGGCCGCCCGCTCATCCGCTTTTATGCGGGACCCTGCTTGAGCCGGCGCGGCGTTGTGCGCACACTCCGCCGCATGACGTCTGCCCTCCCGGCCCCGCACTACATCGACCCCCGTTCCGGCGCCACATTCCCGCTCAGCGAGCCGCGCTGGTGCGGGTCCGGCAACGCACCGTTGCTGCTGACCCCGCTGCCTGGCCTGACGCGGGAGCAGATCGACCCCACGACGCGCAGCCTGTGGCGCTACCGTGCGGCCTTTCCCTTCGTTCCCGAGGATCCGATCAGCCTGGGCGAGGGCGTCACGCCGCTGATCCGCCGCAGCGTCGCCGGCGTGCCGGTGCTGCTGAAGTGCGAGTGGTTCAACCCGACCTGCAGCTTCAAGGATCGCGGCGCGAGCGTCATGCTGTCGCTGCTGCGGTCGCAGGGCATCGATCACGTGCTGGAGGACAGTTCCGGCAACGGCGGCGCGGCGGTGTCGGCGTATGCGGCAGCCGGCGGGATGGCGGCGACGATCATGGCGCCCGACTCCACCAGCCCGGCGAAGACCGTGCAGATGCGCGCGCACGGCGCCAGCGTGGAACTGATCCCCGGCAGCCGTCAGGACACCGCCGATGCCGCCGTCGCCCGCTCGGCCTCGGTCTTCTACGCCAGTCACAACTGGCACCCGTTCTTCCTGCACGGCACCAAGACGCTGGCCTATGAGCTATGGGAGGATCTGGGCTTCCGTGCCCCGGATAACATCATCACGCCATGCGGCGCGGGCTCGAACGTGCTGGGCTGCGGACTGGGGTTTTCCGAACTGCTGCGCGCCGCCCAGATTGAGAGCCTGCCCCGCATCTTCGCCGCTCAGCCGCAGAACTGCGCACCGATCGCCGCCGCCTTCATCGCCGGATCGGACGAACCGGTGGCGACGGCGATCTCCCCCACCATCGCGGAAGGCACCGCGATCGCGCACCCGATCCGCATGCGGGAGGTTCTGGGCACGCTGCGCGAGACCCGCGGCGGGGCTGTGATGCTGACCGAAGCCGAGATCGGCAAGGCGACGCTGGATCTTGCGCGGATCGGCATCTACGTGGAACCCACGTCCGCCCAGGCGGCCGCGGCCTTCGCGAAGCTGCTCGAAACCGGGACGATCACGCCCGAGCAGACGACCGTGCTGGTGCTCACCGGCAGCGGACTGAAGGCGACGCCGCGGATCGCCGAGCTGCTGGGGGTCACGCTGTGAGCAGCATGACCGATGTCCGCGGTCCGGCAGCGACCGGCGCTTTCCTCCGCCATCCGGCAGTGGCCGCCCCCGCGACGGGGGTGCGGTGACGACCGGGGCCCTGGCCCACGGCGCGGCGGCAGGCGCCTTTGCCGGCGGTCCGGCAGCGGCCGATGCTTTCCTCCGCCGTTCCGCAGCGGCCGACCCCCGTGACGGTCGTGCCGTGACGCCCGGGGCTCTGGCCCGTGGCGCGGCGGCAGCCGTCGTTCCGGCAGCCCGTGTCAGAGGACTCATATGAGCGCCGTGCCTCCTATTACCGTGCCCCCTATTGCCGTCGCCCCGGTCGCCAGCCCTCGCATCGCGGTCCTCGGCTTCTCGATCGAGTGCAACCGCTTCGCACCGGTCGCGACCGAGACGGATTTTCGCACCCGCACCCTGCTCGGCGGCACCGATCTCATCGCCGAGGCCCGCTCTTCCGCCCCCCGTATGCTCGGCGAGCTGCCGGGCTTCCTGGATGCGATGGACGCGACCGGGGCCTGGCAGGTGGTTCCCAGCACGCTGGCCATGGCCGAACCGAACGGGCCGGTCGAGCAAGCCTTCTTCGACCACCTGATGCGATGCTGGGAACGGGATCTGAGCAATGCCGGCCCGCTCGATGGGGTCTATCTCGTGCTGCACGGCGCCGGGCTGACCACCGAAGACCACGACCCCGAAGGCACCCTGCTCGCCCTGGTACGGCGCATCGTCGGACCACAGACGCCGGTCGTCGCCACGTTCGACCTTCATGCCAATGTGTCGGACGTCGACGTCACGCTGCTGAACGGCTTCGTGGGATACCGCACCAATCCGCATCTCGACATGCGTGAGCGTGGCGCTGAGGCGGCCGCCCTGCTGCGGCGCCTGCTGTCCGGCACGCGCACCTGCCTCGCCCGGGTGCGGCTGCCGATCGTGCCGCCGACCGTGACCCAGCTGACCGGCAAGGACGCGCCGCATCGACCGTACGGGGAACTGATCGACCTCGGCCAGCAGCGCATGACCGAAGCCCCGTATGCCGGGAGAGTCCTGAACGTCTCCGTCATGGGCGGCTTCACCTACGCCGACACCCCGTTCAACGGCCTGACCGTGGTGGTGACCGCCACCGACCAGCAAGCGGCCGACGCGCTCGCGCGCGAGATCGCGGTCGCCGGCTGGGACCGCCGCGAGCAGTTCCGCCCGGCGCTGACCAGCCTGGAGGAGGCGGTCCGCCTGGCGCAGACCACCCAGACCCCGCTGATCTTCGCGGACGTCGCCGATAACCCGGGCGGAGGTGGCCGGGGCAACACCATGGCCATCCTGCAGGCGTTCCATGCCGCCGGCGTGACCGACGCGCTGGTCGGCGTGATCCACGACCCGGAATTGGCGGCCGAAGCCCACGAACAAGGCCTTGGCGCGCATTTCGAGGCCCGCTTCAACCGCGGCGGCGGCGATGAATTCTCCAGACCCTTCACCGCCCGGGCAGTCGTCGCCGGCCTGAAGGACGAACCGATCTGCGGCCGCCGCGGCATCTATGCCAACAACACGCTCGACATCGGCAAGTCTGCCGCGCTGCGGCTGGATCGGATCACCGTCATCGTCCTGACGCACCGCTACCAGTGTGCCGATCCGATGTTCTTCGAGGCGTTC
>DASWON010000349.1:0-3372 GCA_036398735.1 Rhodopila sp. | reverse complement strand
GCCCAGCCGAGCCACCGCAGCCGGCGAGACGGCCAGTTCCGCGCCCGCGTACCGGATCGATCCGGCCCGCGGATTGAGCCCGGAGATGGTCCGCAGGGTGGTGGTCTTGCCGGCGCCGTTGCGGCCGAACAGACCGACGATCTCACCCGGGTCCGCGTGCATCGACAGGTGTCGCAGCACGCTCACGGCGCCGAATGACACTGACAGGTTCTCGATCTCCAGGGCGCCGCCGACGCGCGCGTGCGTGGCCATTTCACTCGCCTCCCAGGAAGCTGGCGACCACGTGCGGGTCGGTCAGCACGGCGTCCGGTTTGTCATGAGCGACGACCTTGCCGACATCCATCGCGGTGACGGTGTCGGCCAGCCCCCGGACGAATCCGACGTCATGGGCGACCATCAGCATCGTCAAATCCGGCCGGGTCCGGCGTAGGCCGCGGATCGCGTCGGCCAAACCGGCGATGCCGGCCTCCTCCAGGCCAGCAGTCGGCTCATCCATGATCAGCAGGTCCGCGTCGGCCACCGCACCGCGGGCGATATCCACCAGTTTCTGTTCGGCGAGCGTCAGGTCCTTGGCCATCACCTCACGCCGGTCGCGCCGGAATCCCAGCACGTCGAGGATTTCGTTGGCCTGCGCGGTCGCGACGTCCTCCCGGTGCCGGGTGGCGGGCAGATCCAGCATGTCTCCGAACACGTTTCCGTGCAGCGAGTCGTGCAGCCCGAGCTTGACGTTATCGATCACTGTCAGATCGGGTACCAGCGAAAGGTTCTGGAAGGTGCGGGCGATGCCCGCATCGCGAATCTTCGGCGCGGACAGTGAAGTCACCGTGGTGCCGCTCCAGGAGATCGAACCGGCGGTAGCGGGTTGCACTCCGCTGATGGTGTTGAGCATGGTGGTCTTGCCGGCGCCGTTGGGTCCGATGAGTGCGCCGATCTCGCCGCGGGTGACCGTGAAGCCCGCGCCGTCGACCGCTCGCACGCCACCGAACGCGACGACCACGTCGTCCACCACCAGGCCCGAGCCGTCTCCCCGCGGCGTGCCGCGGTCCCGGGACGGGAGCTCGGCGGCCGGGACCACGCGCTGGGGACTGTGCCACTGGGGCAGTCGCACCCGACCGGCGAGGAGGGCGGAGGCCCGGTTCCAGACCCAGACGACGAAGCCGTCGATGCCCTTGGGTACCAGGGTGAGCGAAAGGATCAGCAGCGCGGCGATGATCAGCGTGCTGCCTGAATTGCCCAGCGAGAAGTACTGGTTGACGAACGTCAGTCCGATGCCGCCGACGATGGGGCCCGCGATGGTTCCGATGCCACCGAAGGCCACCATGCTGAACAGCATGATCGACTGGTCGGTGTTAAAGGACTCCGGCACGATGAAGCCCACATTGAGCGCGACGAGTGTTCCGCCCAGACCGGCCAGCGCCGCGGCGTAGACGAAGGCGAAGTGCCGCACCCGGACCGGCCGGATGCCCATCGACAGCGAGATGATGTCACTGCGCTTGATAGCCCGGAACGCCCGCCCGGTGCGGGAGCGGATCAAGGTGTGGGTCAGCCAGGCGGCCAACGCCAGCAGAGCGGCAGCTACGAAGTAGAACCACTTCTGGGTCGTCACCTCGTAGTGCGGCACCGACATGCCGTTGACGCCGCCGGTGAGATTACTGACCAGCCCGTCATCGAGGAAGATCACCGCGACGAAGCCCAGGAACGTAGTCGACACTGCGAAGCCGAAATGCTGCAGCCGGACGATCGGAATGCCGATGATGGCCGCCAGCAGGGCAGACCCCGCCACTCCGACGATCATCGCGATCGGCCAGGGCAGATCCCAGCGGGTCATGGAGATGGTGCTGATGTAGGCCCCGCTGGCCACGAACACGAACTGGCCGAACGAAGGCAGGCCGCAGTAGCCGGCCAGCACGTCCAGACCGATGGCGCAGATGGCGTAGGCCGCACCCATCTGCAGCACGAACTGGACTTGACTGGTCAGGGGCATCAGCCCCGCGAGCACGAAAAGCCCGATGAACAGGACGGATTCCTTGCCGGAACGATCCCGGGCGGGTGGCGTCACCCAAAGCACGCTCAACTGCTCTGCTCCTTCTTGACGGCTGTCCACGCCCGGCGTGGAGGTGGAAAGGCGGCTTGGCGCGCCAGGTCAGAAGCGCTCACGGAGGTTCCTTCCGAAGATGCCGCTCGGCCGGATCAGCAGAGTGGCCACCAGGACGCCGAAGACCACGTAGGCGGCGGCACTGCTGTTGAGATAGACGGCTGTCACGCTTTGGGCGATGCCGACGATCAGACCGCCGATGATGCTGCCGCCCAGGCTGGTGATGCCGCCGAGGATGACTGCGGTGAAGCTGTAGGGCAGGACGATCTCGAGCATGTCGGAGGTGAGGTTGACGGTCGGTGCGATGAGCAAGCCCGCGATCACCGCCACCACGGACGAGATGGCGAACCCCACCGCGGTGTATCTGGCGGTGCGCAGGCCTAGCAGCCGGGCGACCGACGCGTTGGCCGCCAGACCGCGCAGCAGCAGACCGACCCGCGTGTAGCGGAAGACCGCCGCCGTCGCCAGCAGCAGCACGGCCACCACGCCGAGCGTTCCGAGCACGGTGTAGCTGATGCTCACGCCGCCGATGTGCAGGTTTCCGCGTGGGAAGATCTCATGGAACGAGAACGGCTGGCCGACCGCCCAGAATTGGTTCATCAGGGCGTACAGCAGCAGATACAAACCCATGGTGCGCATCGTCGCGTTGAGCGGGCCGGCACTGCCGTTGACGCCCAGCACGATGAAATACACCACGATTCCCAGCACGGCCGCCGCGACGATCGCCAGCACGATGCTGAGCCAGAAGTTCCAGCCGTTCATCGCGTACATCACGTAGGAGATGAAGACGGCGAACGCACCTACGTTGCCCTGGGCGAAGTTGGCGACGCCGTTGCTCTTGAAGAGCAGGACGATCGAGAAGGCCAACAGCCCGTAGAGGAGTCCGAATGAGATTCCGTTGATGATGCTCTCGATGAGCTGGTTCACGTGCGGGTGTGCCCTTTCATATCAGGAGCCCGAGCCGGGGCCCGGACCGGTCGGAAGGCGGTGTCGGGCCCGCTGGTGCGGGCCGACACCGCGTCGATCCGGTGACTACTGCAGCGGCAGCGGCTCGTCCGAGCTCTTGAGCTGGCCGTTCTCGAGCGTGATCAGGTACATCGAGTCCAACGCCAGGTGCCGGGTCGGCGACAGGCTGATCGCTGGGAAGACGTCGCTCAACTTGGCGTTCTGCTGGCTCTCCAGCGCCTTCAGATAGGAGTCCGTGGTCAGATCGCTACCCGCGGCCTTCAGCGTTTCGGCAAGCAGTTGCCCGGCACCACAGCCCCAGAGCGCCTGCG
>DASWON010000348.1:0-5379 GCA_036398735.1 Rhodopila sp. | reverse complement strand
TCTGTCGCTCAGGCACCGGAGTCCGGGCATGAACTTGCTGTCCGCTGTCAACCCTCCCTTTATGCTCTCGGGATTTGTCGTCGGGCTTCTGGTCGGGCAGACCGGAGTGGGCGGCGGCGCGCTGATGACACCAATCCTGGTGCTGTTCTTCGGCATCCATCCGGCAACGGCGGTGGGCACCGACCTGCTCTACGCTTCCGCGACCAAGACCGTCGGCACGCTCGTGCACGGGCTGAACGGGACAGTCGGCTGGCGTATCGTGCGTCGCCTGGCCTCCGGCAGCGTGCCGGCGACGGCCATCACCCTGCTGACGATCTCACGCTATAGCATCACCGGTCCCACCAGCGGACGCATCATCTCGATGGCGCTGGGGATCATGCTGCTGCTGACAGCCATGTCGCTGATCTTCCGCAGCACCTTCCTGCGTTTGATGGGGCCGGCCATCGAGAGCATCTCGCCGCGCCAGGCCGCGAGGCTGACCGTCGTGACAGGGGCGCTGCTCGGTGCTCTGGTCACGCTGTCCTCGGTCGGCGCCGGTGCGATGGGGGTAACCGCGCTGCTGCTGTTGTACCCGCGCGTGCCAATGAAGGTAATCGTCGGGTCGGATATCGCCCATGCCGTGCCGCTCACGCTGGTGGCGGGGCTGGGGCACTGGTGGCTGGGTTCAGTGGATTGGCCGCTGCTGACCTCGCTGCTGACCGGTTCGGTCCCCGGCATTATCCTGGGCAGCTATCTCTCGGCGCACATCCCCGACGCGGTGCTGCGGCCGTTGCTGGCGACGGTGCTGTGCATCGTCGGCGCTCGGCTGGTGCTATAGATCCGGCGGCCTGCGGTCCGCGATGGGAAGGCCGCCTTGCGCGCCGGTCCGCCCAGGAGCAACACTGAGCCCGATGTCCTGTTCTCCGACGTTCGCGGTGTCGCGCGGCGGAAGCAGGGGATTGTCGGACCACCGGAACACCGCGCCAAAGTCGGCCACGGCGACCCTGAGGTCGTCGACCGCGGCGACCCTGAGATCCGAACCACCAGCCGCCGGGAGCAACCAACCTGGACACCACCCTATCCAAGCCCGTTCCGCACCACGTCACGCCGCAGGATTTCATTGCGCCGGCGATCGGACTGCCGCAAAGCCTGGCGCCCGGCCTGCCGGCGGCAACGCCGACCGGGCTACGGTATACGGCGACCGGAATCGCCGGCAGGCGGCCGTACTCTGCGTCATCACCGCGCGAGAAACGGGCCGAACCGGAGCCTCACGACCCGCACTTCGAGAGTGCGCAAGTCGCGGGTGGCCGGTGCAGCCCGTCCAGGCCCGGCAATAACACCGGGACCGCGCAACCGGATTCCGGTCTTCATGAGGCCGCGCCGGCCGCGGCGGCACACTGAGCGCCATGGCTACGCAGCGCGCACAGCAGAAACGAGGTTCGCGTGGTGTCCGCGGCACGGCGCGCCTCCGTCGCCACCAGCCCGAGGCCGAGGTCCCGCCGGTGCCGGTGTTCCAGCCTGTTTCGGATACCAAACCAGCCGAACCCGCGCTTCCCGAAGCCGACCCGAACGAGGAGATGGTCCGGCGCATGATCGAAGCGGCCTACACGTAGTCCGTCGCAACGTGCCTGCGCCCTGATGGGTCACACGATCCGACATATCGCAGCGCGAAACAGCAGGTCAGCGAGCCGCACCGACCAGGTATCGCCTCGACGCGGCTGGCCGCAACCCTGGTCGGCAGCAGTCTCAAGCGGTTGGCAGCAATTTTGACCTGCTCCGTCGCAACCTCGACGTGACCGGCCGCACCGACCTCCCGACGCTCTGGAGCCCCGCCGGTTGCCACCCGGCGTCACTGCCCCGCTCGCATCATCGCCGCAGCCGCGGATCCGGCACGCGCGCCGCCACCAGAACGTCCACCGCCGCGGCACCGGCCTCCAGCAGAGCCGCCGCACACACGTTGGCCGTGGCGCCCGACGTCATGACATCATCGATCAGCAGCACCGTCCGGCCGGCGATCCGCTGCAGCCGCGACGGGCGCACGGCAATCGCCCCGGCGACCTCGCGCGCCCGCTCCCCGGGGGACTTCTCATCCAGCGGCGTGGTGCGGCGCGTCCGGATCAGCGCGTCGGGCAGCACCGCGCGCCCGGCCAGCCGGCCCACGGCATACGCCAGCACTGCCGCCTGGTTGTATCTTCGCTCAAACAACCGGCGCCGATGCAGCGGCACCGGGACCAGCACCTCAGCTTGCCGCAGCAGCACGGCCCCTGCCCGCTGCATCATCGGCGCCAGGCTCCTGGCCAGATCGATCCGGTCACTGTGCTTGAACGGCAGGATCAGCCGGCGGGCCTGATCATCGTAGTGCAGCGCCGCCCGAGCCTGGCGGAACCGCGGCGGATGGAGGTCGCATCCGGGGCAGAGCCCATCCGCGCTCCCCTGATCGATCGTCGCGAACGGCACCCCGCAGCACCCGCAGAACGGCACGGAGATGAAATTCGTCCGACCGAAGCACGCGGCGCAGAACTGACCGTGCACCGCGACCGGCTGGTCGCACAGGACACAGCGCGGCGGCAGCAGCAGATCGATCGCGATGCGCGTGCCCTGCCGCAAGCGCAACGCCACCGCGGCGCCCAGTCCGCGGACGGCGATCGCGGCAATCGCCCCGGGGGCAATGGCCCTGGAGGCAGTCGTCCTGGGGGCAATCGTCCTGTCAGCAATTCCGCCGCCGGCAACCCCGCGGTCGCCGGCTCGTCGGTCGACGCCGCCCGGGTCAACGGCCCCGCGCGCCGCAGGCTTCCCGGCGACAGCTCCCCCGTCGAAATCAGGGTCAGGCGGCGGCGTTGGTCTCACCCGGAACGCCGAACGCAACGGTGCCGTCGCGTTCGATCTCATGCACGAGGTCGATCTCCCACGACAGATAGGCGTTCATCGCCTCCTCGATGCCGGAATTCCGGTCATACGGGCGCAGGTAGAAGTCGATGCACGCTTCATCCGGCGGCGTGGTCTTGTCCTTCACCAACGGTCGGCCGAACGCGTGCCAGGCATCGGTGCCGCCATCCAGCACATGCACCCTGGCATCCGTGAGACCCTTTACCTCGGGCACCGCCAGCCGCGCCAGCATCCCATCGGGTGAGGTGATCACCACATGCCGGGCGGCTGCCAGTTGCGGACGCAGCGCCTCGAGCCGGGTGCGCACGCCCCATACCGCGCCGGGGATATGTCCATCGCGGAAATCCACGCTGCGCCCGAGGTCCAGCACCAGCGTGCCGGCGCCGCTGTCCAGCAGCTGCAGCAAGCCGGTCACATCGATCAGGTCCACCGGCACCGCCAACTCCGGCACCGGGACCGGCGCACTGCCCGTCGTCCTGATCGCCTCCAGCCCGCCTTCCACGACGAACACGTCGCGATGCCCCATCTGGCGCAGCCAGGCCCCGGCCATACGCGCCCGGACCCCGGTGTCGTCCACCAGCACGATCCTGGCGTTGCGCACGCCGATCCAGGAATCCGTCGCCTGGACCAGCTGCCCACCCGGTGCGTTGCGGCTGCCCGGTCGGTGCCCGGCGCGGAACTCCGCCGGATCGCGAACGTCCAGGACGTACAGGGTCCGCTCCGGATCCTCCTCGAACCGCGTCAGATCGAGCGGTCCGACCACGCCGACGCCCGACTGTTCGGCGAACGCCTGGGCCCGTCGCAGCGCCAGCGCCGCGGTCTTCGGCGTGCCCGGCTCGAACTTCTCGGTCCGGCCGCGCTCACACCGCAGCCCCGCGAGTTCCCATCCCATGGTGCCGTTGCGCAGCGCCACCACCTTGTTGGGAATGCCGGCACGGCGCAGGCTCTCGGCGCCCAGGATGCTGCGCGTGCGGCCCGCGCAATTGACCACCACCAGGGTCTTCGGGTCGGGCACGATGTCGCCGATGCGATACGCCAGTTCGCCGCCGGGCACGCTCATTCCCGTCGGGATCGACATGCGGGAGAACTCTTCGAGCGTGCGGCTGTCCAGCACCACCATGTCGCGACCCGAGTCGATCCACGCCTTCAGCTCCGGCGGATCGACGCTCTCGGTGCCGTAATGGTGCTCCACCCATTCACCGAACGCCTTCGACGGCACATTGACGCCGCTGAACAGCACGTAGCCCGCCGCCTCCCACGCCTTGGTTCCGCCATCCAGGACCGAGACGTCGGTGGCGCCGATCGATTCCAGCCACACGGCCAATGTTTCGGCAATCCCGCGCCCGTCATCGACGCAGCAGATCCGTGTCGCCAGGCGCGGCAACAGCGCGCGGGCTCGGATTTCCTTCCGCGCCAGGCCGCAGGGGACGGCCCAGAACAGATGCGAGGCGCCAAATTCCCCGTCTTCCCGCGCATCGAGCAGGGCAAGTTCCTGTCCGTCCGTGATCCATCCACGAAGCGTCTCGGCGCTGATGCGGTTCATAGGCAAATTCCTCCGGTCACCTTGGACCGTAGGCCTTACCCGTACAGCTTGGCAACGCACCTGATCCGGCGCACATGCCGTCTCATGCATCCGATGCTGGTATTTGATCGCGACGCCGTGCGCCTCCACCGTGACCGCGCGGCACGGACCGTGAGCCAGGTCGCCGACATCCTGCGCGACGCCGCCGAACGGCTGCTCGACCGGCTGGACGACACCAGCCGGCATTTCACCGAGGCACTCGACATCGGCGGCCGCGGGGTCATCGCTCCTCTGCTGCGCCAACGCGGCCTGCGGGTGGTCAGCTGCGACCTCTCGCCCGCCATGGCCGCCCTGAACGGCGGTGCCTGCGTCGCCGCGGATGAGGAATTCCTGCCCTTCGCCGCCGGCAGCTTCGACCTGATTATCGCCAGCCTGTCGCTGCACTGGGTCAACGACCTGCCTGGCGCCCTGCTGCAGCTGCGTCAGACGCTGCGTCCAGGCGGACTGCTGCTGGCCAGCCTGCCGGCACTGGGCTCGCTCAGTGAATTGCGTTCGGCGCTGACCGAGGCGGAGTCAGCCATCGCCGGCGGTGCCTCCCCCCGTGTCTCCCCGTTTCCGGAACTGCGCGACTGCGCCGGCCTGCTGCAGCGGGCCGGGTTCGCGCTGCCGGTCGCGGATCTCGAGGATATCCGGCTGCTCTACGCCGATCCGTTCGCGCTGCTGAGTGAGCTGCGAGCCGCGGGCGAAGCCAACGCCACGCGCGAACGGTCGCGCATCCCGCCGTCCCGTCTGCTGTTTCCCGCCGCCCTCGCCCGCTTGCCGCAGCAGAACGGCAGGACCGCGGTGACGCTGCGCATGGCGGTCATGACCGGCTGGGCGCCGGAACCCTCCGCGCAGGCCGGTCCGGACACCACTCGCCCCGCACCCGGCGATCGCCAGCACCGGTGACCCATGACCCGGGCGTGGTCGTCGCCCAATCCGCCAGGCTCCGG
>DASWON010000347.1:0-7547 GCA_036398735.1 Rhodopila sp. | reverse complement strand
TCACCTCGTCTCGTTGAACTTCTACGCGACAGGGAACTCGACTTCGCGCTCCTCCGGCAGGAAGAGGGCGCCGTGATCTCGAGTTTAAGACGGTGGCCTTCCAGCCGATCGTGGTCCTGCTTCCTACGGAGCATAGCTTGGCAAGACAGAAGACCATCAAGTTCCAAGACTTGCAGGCTCAACCATATATAGCCGTCAGTCGGCAATCCGCGCCGGCTTTGCGCGATGCCGTGGAAAGTTGGTGTCAGCACCAGTCGTTGATCCTAACGCCAAGCCATACAGTGACCGATCTCGGCGCCAGCTTGTCGCTCATTCTAACGGCCCATGGGTTCGGTCTCATGCCAGACTATGGCCGGCATCTCGTTCCACCCGCAATCGCGGTTCGCCCACTGATTGGCGGCCCGCCTCCACTCCCGCTGGTCATCGCATGGCGTCCAAAGAGCGCGACGCCGGCGCGCTTGCTCGTTAAGGCAATTACGGCGGACTGGATTCCGGACTGATATCCGGATCACCAGCGCTCGGCGCCTCTATCCTTTACCCATCTCTCGGTCGCAGATTGTCGTAGTGCAATTTCCAACTCTATCGCAGTATCGGAAATCGTAGACGACCGCAGGCTGCAAAATCATAGTGCTCCAGCGGAAACATAGTTCTCAGTTTCATCTACGCTGGGGCACCATAATAAAAACAATAAGTTAGCGTCCCCCCTTTTCCGCAGATCGTTTGGCACTTGTCCGAGTCCGCCGCATCGGCGGATGCAGCTGTTATGGGCTATTTTGTAGGATTTTGGTCATTGTGACCGATCTGTGGCGGCTACCTGGCGCGATCGTGGTTGGATAACTAGGCTAAAAGTCCTATACATGCCACCGTATGTGCAAGGACGAGACCCTATGAAAGCTGCAATCGCGTTCCTGTCGGTCATGGTTCTGCTGGCGGCGTCGCCAAGCCATGCGCAACTCGGTCCACCGCCGTTTCCCGCTGTCATCAGCAGTAACAGCACCATCGCGACGGGCAGCCTGGTGCCGCGCACGTTGGCGGACCGCGCCGCCGAGACGTTCAGCCCGCTCGACTACGGCGCCAAATGCGACGGCGTGACGGACGATACCGCGGCGTTCCAGAGCATGGGGGCCTCGATCGCACGCGTCACCAATACGAACGTTTCGATCCGGCTGCCGCCCAAGAGCTGCGCCATGTCCGCGACGCTGGTGTACAACATCGCGCCGGGGCAGAATTTTTCGATCATCGGGCAGGGCATGAACGGGTCGTCCCTGCTGTTTGTCGCCCAGGTCGATGGCCTGGTCATCAACTATACCGATCCGCTGAACAGCACGCCGGTGCTGCAGGGGTTTTCTGTCCTCAAGAACGTGCCGGGCGCGGCGCCGGTCGTCACCGCGGTGAACGCCGTTACGCCGACGACGCCGGTGCAGACCACGCTGTCCGCCGCGGTTGCGCAGGGTGCGGCCACATTCACCGTCGCCAGCGGCACCGGCATCCAGGTGGGGCAGGACATCGTGGCGGCGCCGGGGTGCAAATTGCCCTATGGCGCGCAGGTGGCGGCAGTGTCGGGCACGACGGTGACCTCGACGATTCCGGCGACGCGCGCCTTGCCGTCCGGCTGCACCGAAGTGTTCGAGACGGCGTCGTTCCAGGTCAGCGATGCGGACGCGGCGGCGCTGAAGACGATGCTGTTCGGCGCCTGGACCCGGGCGCAAGCCACGCAGGACAGTATCGGCGGGATCGGCGCCGTGCATGTCGTGGACCATGGCTCGGGCTATTCGGCTGCGTCGCCGCCGACGGTCACGGCGGTCGGGGCCGGCAGCAATCCGGGCAGCGGCGCGGCGTTCACGCCGTATATCGCGGCGGACGGGTCTATCGCCGGCATCGCGGTGACGGCCGGCGGGTCCGGCTATGAGGGCCCGGTCGCCCTGACCATCTCGGGCGGCGGCGGTTCCGGCGCGACGGCGGTCGCGGATATGGGCGGTGCCCCGACCTCCGCGCCGGAGCCGTTTCTGGGCGAGGGCGTGACGCTCGCGCGCGCCATCTACACCACCTGCCATATCGTTGCGGCGAACAAGGTCGTGGCTGTCCAGGGCGATACGGTGACGTTGAACGCGGCACTGAACGGTCCGATGCCGGCGGGCTGCCAGATGGTCGCTTTATCGATGCAGCATGCGGCGATCACCATCACGGGTGCGACCTTGCAGCAGGAGGGCGTCTCGCCGCTGGCGGGGCTGACGGTCCGGGACGTGCTGACGGGCGGGCCGACATCCGCCAGCACGCCCTACCGGAATCCGGATTCCTGGCTCAAGGGTCTGCAACTGGTGACGACGGACAAGACCTTTGTCGACGGGTTCTATTCGTTCGGCATCGTCGGCCAGGGCTATGGCATCAGCATCCGGGGATCGGATGCGCACGATACGCCGCTGAACCCCTATTCCAAGACGTTCGCCGATGCGCACCACTTCCATAACCTGCATCTGGACAACCATCTATACGGATTGTTTTCGCATTCCGACGCGGTGGAAGGGATCTTCATCGACCAGGCGGATATGGGGTCCGATTTCACGGGCGTCTATTGGTCGAACCCCTCGTTCTCCGACCAGATCACCCTGTCGAACCTGCAGATCGACACCACCGGGCCGGGGATTCAGCTCGGCGGCGTCGGCGAGGCATTTATCGACAACACCTATCTGATCCACGACGACAGCGGCGCGGACTACATGACGGATTATAGCCAGCCGCCCTATTTCGTCGCCAGGAGCGAGAGCCCGGGGATCAAGCTGAGCAATGTCTTCAACTCCGTGATCAGCAATGTTTCACTGGCGGAACACGCGCCGACGACCGCCGGGCTGATGCCGGCGCGGTCCTGCGGTGTCTCGCTGCAAAGCAGTACCAACAACAGCGGCAACACGGTTTCCAACTTCTCGTTCCAGGGCAACACCTATCCGAACGCCTACGTCCTCTGCCTGCACGACAAGTCGGGTGGTGTCACGCTGACCGGCACGTCGGCGGAGCAGGGCTTCGGCGGCACGACGACGCCGATGGCGGGCCTGGTGGGCTACGACTCGACCTATTTCGGCTTCCAGCCCGACCGGAGCATCGGCGCGGGGAATGCGACGCCCAACCCGCTGAACAGCGTCTGCAAGGGCAACGCCGTCAACGGCAACGAGTATTACGACTGCCTCGGCCGCATGGCGCCGGCGCAGTTGCTGGGGCGCAGCGGTAACATCGCGGCCAGCGGATCCGTCAATCCTTACTCGGACGGCTATACCAGCACGCAATCCGGCACATTGGCGCTGACGCTGGTGGACGGCCCGGTGCCCGGCCATCGGCTCTATTACCACAACATGGGCGGTGGCGCGGCGACCTGGTCCGCGGCGGTCACTGCGGCGACCACGCTGGCCGCGGCGCCCGCCGCGGCGGCCACGACGCTCGCGGTGGCGTCTGCGACAGGCATCACGGCTGGCGAGGATATCGGCGTCAGCGGCCCGGCATGCGCCATGACGTCCGGGACCCAGGTTGCGTCCGTATCCGGAACGACGGTGACGCTGACGAAGCCGCTGGCGGCGGCGCTGCCGGCGACGTGTTCCGTCACCGCCGGGCACGGCTCGTTGAACGGCTCGGTTGCGAACAGCGTCATCGTGCCGTCGGGAGCGTCGGCGACCTTCTGGTGGAACGACCAGCTCGGAACCTGGGTCGCGGATACGACGCTGCCGCAGCAGAGTCCGGTGTTCAGCGGCACGCTGACAGTGCCGGCGGTCGCGAACGGCAGTGCGCCGGTTGCGCTGGGAACGAGCGGGGCGGCCGGCTCCTCCGCGGTGATCGCCGGCGCCGTGGCGTTCCAAGCGGCGCAGGTCGTGGGCGGGTCCAGCGCGGGGGTGGCGCCGAATGTGGACCGCGTGATCATCACGGGCGGCGCGTCGCCCTACACGCTGACCGCGCCGCCCGCGCCGGTGAATGGTCAGGTGTTGACGCTGCAATGCACCGCCTCCGTGGCGGCGGTGACACTGGCGCCGAATGCGGGGCAGACTGTCCTCGGCAACGGCACGACCAGCTGCAGCAACACGCAGGGGCGGCAGTGGCGCTACCAGGCCAGCACCGGCGACTGGCTGGCGGATTACTGAGGCGGCGCCGCCTGCGTTGATCCGGTATCCCGCCGGGCATTTGCAGTCCGGCGGGAAAGCTGAGATCAACCCGTATGAACGTCATTCTTCATGAGGAACTCGGCTCGACCAGCGACGAGGCGCGCCGCCTGGCCCAGGGTGGGGCGCCGCATGGCACCGTCGTCGTTGCGCGCCGCCAGACCGCCGGGCGCGGCCGGCTCGGGCGCGTCTGGGTCAGCCCGGTCGGCAATCTCTATGCCTCCTTCCTGCTGCGGCCCGGCGTGGCCGCAGCGCGCGTGCCGGAGATTGGCTTCATCGCCGCCGTCTCGGTGGCCGACGCGGTGGATGCCGCGCTGGCGGCCGCCGCCGCGGCGCTGAAATGGCCGAACGACGTGCAGATCGCGGGGGCGAAGGTCGCCGGCATCCTGGTCGAGGCGGAGTCGGACGGCGTCGTCATCGTCGGTACCGGTGTCAATGTCGGGTTCGCGCCGCTGGACCTGCCCTATCCCGTCACCAGCCTCGCCGCGCATGGCAGCGCGGCGACGGTGGATGCGGTGCTGCAAGCCCTGGCAGCGGCGTTCGAGCGGCATCTGGCGGCCTGGTCCGCCGCCGGGTTCGGCCCGGTGCGGGAGGCATGGCTGCGGCGCGGCCCGGCGCTGGGCCAGGCGGTGCAACTGCGCACCGGGCAGCAGGGCGACTTCGCCGGGCTGGATGCGGACGGCGCGCTGCTGTTGGCGACGCCGGCGGGCGTACGCCGGGTCGTGGTGGGCGAGGTGACCTAGGAGTCCTTCTGAGAAAGCATTTTGGGGTTCTGCCCCAAACCCCGCCAAAGGCCGTAGGCCTTTGGAAACCATAAATATTAAGGGGTGAAAGGGACGACTGTCCCCTTCCGGGGGGCGGGCAGAGCCCCGCACAACAATTATGCGATCCGTCGCCGCGGCGTGAGCGCCAGCACCACCGCCAGCAGCGCCAACAGCACCGCCAGTACGATCGCCGGCAGCACGTAGGGCAGCCATGGTGGCGGCGGCGTGCCGGCCCGAGCCCGGGCGACATCCGCCGCGGTGACGGTGGCCGGCGTGCCGCCGAACCGGCCCACCACGTAGTTTGCCACCGCCGCGATCTCCGCATCGGTATAGGCGTTGGCGAAGGATGGCATCGTTACCACTCCGGCCGCCGTGTGCAGGTTGGCGCCTTGCAGCACGATCTGCACCACGTTGGTCGCGTCCGGGTCGTTGACCGAGCGGTCGCCGCGCAGCCCGGCATAGGGCGTCTGCAACCCCGTGCCGTCCCAGCTATGGCAGCTCGCGCAGGACCCCTCGAAGATGTGCCGTCCGAGATCGGGGCCGGAGGCGGCCGGTCCCGGGCCGAAGGCCACGGTCTGGGCCAGCGCCGGCGGGTCGGTGTTCACCACCGGTCCGGTGCCGCCGGGCTGCGGCGGCACCGATTTCAGGTACACCACCATCGCGTGGATGTCCTGTGGCGTCAGGTGACGCAGGCTGTCCTCGATCGCCTCCGCCATCGGGCCGGAGGCGACGCCGTGGCCCTCGGCATGGCCGGTGGCAAGGAACTGCGCCAGGGCCTCGTCGGTCCAGCCGCCGATGCCGCTCTGCTTGTCCGGGGTGATGTTGTAGGCCTTCCAGCCGTCGACCACCGTGCCGGCGAGCGGCCGGCTCTGGTCCAGCCCGAACGCCAGGGTGCGCGGCGTGTGGCATTCCGCGCAGTGGCCCAGCACGTTGACCAGGTAGCTGCCGCGGTTCCAGTCCGCGGATTGCGCCGGGTCGGGGGTGAAGCGTTTGTCCGGATTGTACAGCAGGTTCCAAGCCGCCATCCCGAAGCGCAGGTTGAACGGGAAAGCGATCTTGTTCTCCGGCGCTGGGCTGTGCACCGGGGGCAGGCTGAACAGATAGGCCTTGATCGCCAGCGCGTCCTCCCGGCTCATCCCGGTGAAGGACGCGTAGGGGAAGGCCGGATACAGGTGCACGCCGCCCTTGCCGATGCCTTCGTGCAGGGCGCGGACGAAGTCGTCATCGGTCCAGCTGCCGATGCCGGTCTCGGTGTCCGGCGTGATGTTGGTGGAATAGAGCGTGCCGAAGGGCAGGCTGAAGGCCCGGCCGCCGGTGAAGCGCTGCTGGCCCGGCACGGTGTGGCAGGCGACGCAATCCGCCGCGGTGGCCAGATAGGCGCCGCGTGCCACCAGCGCCGGGTCGCCGGCCGCGCGGGCAGTGGAAGCGAGCCCTGCGATGCACGCAAGGGCAGCGAAGGCCGGCACGACCCGGCGCGCGAAAAACCGCTTCATCGCGCTCAGTTCCGGGCCGAGGCGAGGCGGAGATCGGCGTCAGCCGGCGCGGCCATCGCGACGCGCCCGTCGCCGCCCGGGATGCGCAGCTTTTCCCGGCTGAACGGCAGGTCCCGCAGCCGCACCCCCGTGGCGGCGAAGATGGCGTTGCCGAGCGCGGGGAAGGCCGAGGCGGTCGCGGCCTCGCCGATGCCGCCGGGCGGCTCGGCGCTCTGGATGTGGTGCACCTCCACGGCCGGCGCCTCGTCGATGCGCAGGACACGGTAGTTGTTGAAATTGCTCTGAGTCACCCGGCCGTCCTTGACCTCGATGCCGCTGTACAGCGCGGCGGAGAGGCCGAAGATCAGCCCGCCCTCGATCTGCGCCGCGACCGTGTTCGGGTTGACCGTCATGCCGCAATCGATCGCGGCCACGGCCCGGCGCAGGCGGATCTCGCCGGACGGAGTCACCTCCACCTCCAGGATCACCGCCAGGTAGCTGCCGAAGGAATCATGCAGCGCAATGCCCCGGCCGGTGCGCGGGCCCAGAGGCTGGCCCCAGCCGGCCTTGTCCGCCGCCAGATCCAGCACGGCGCGGCCGCGCGGGTTCTTGCCGAGCAGGGCGCGGCGGTACTCCAGCGGGTCGATGCCGGCTTCATGGGCCAGCTCGTCCATGAAGCTCTCGACCACGAACACGTTGTGCGCCGGGCCGACGCCGCGCCACCAGCCGATCGGGAAATGCTCCGGCGGGTCCTGGCGCACCCATTCCACCAGCATCTGCGGCACGTCGTAGGGAATGTCCCGCGCGCTCTCCACCGTGTCGGGGTCGAGCGAGGTGCGGTTGGGCATGGCTTGTGGCACGAAGACGGCCAGCACGGTGGCGGAGGTGACCCGGTGCCACCAGGCCGCGGGCATGCCCTTCGCATCGAGCGCGGCAGAGATCCGGTCCTGGTACATCGGCCGGAACACGTCGTGCTGGATGTCCTCCTCGCGGCTCCAGACGATCTTAACCGGGCTGTCGACCTGCTTGGCGATCTGCGCCGCCTGCACGATCGAATCCTCGAACAGCCGCCGGCCGAAGCCGCCGACGATCAGCTGGTTGTGCAGGAACACCTTGTCCTTCGGCAGGCCGGTGACCTTCATGACGGCGGCCTGCGCCCGGCTGGGCACCTG
>DASWON010000346.1:0-8307 GCA_036398735.1 Rhodopila sp. | reverse complement strand
GAGGCGCTGATGACCGACATCGGCGTGACCGGCGGTGGCAATGGCCGGCACATGATCTACAGCGCCGGCAAGCAGGACCACACGATCGACGGCGCCACGATGGTGGATCACATCGTGCAACTGGTTGAAGCGAAGGCCGCGGCGCTGAAGGCGGAGGCGGAGGCGGAGCGCGAGAAGCTTGCGGCGGAATAGGATACGGGCAAGCCGCTGGTGCTGGAGGACCTCACGCCGCTGGCCCTTGCGGTCGGGCGTCTGAGCGAGGGACTGGAGCGGCACCGGCGAGAGCCCGAGGACGAGCAACTGCGTGACGGCTTGATCCAGCGCTTCGAGTATACCTACGAACTCTGCCATCGCATGCTGCGCCGTTTCATCCGTGAGACCTCCGCCTCCCCTGAGGAGGTCGATCGAATGGCGTTTCAAGGGCTTATGCGCACCGCGAACCAGCGAGGCCTGGTGGCCGGCGACTGGCCGGCCTGGCACCGTCACCGTGACATGCGCGCGCGGACCAGCCGCACGTATCACGCCCAGACCGCCGAACAGGTCGCGGCGGCAATCCCGCCATTCCTGGACGAAGCGGCATATCTGTTGCAGCAGTTGCAGGCTCGCCCAACGTGACCCGAACGATCGACCTGCCGCCGGCGGACTCGGCAATCGTGAGGCAGATGCTGCGTATCTGTCTTCCGCCTGACGTGGAGGCCTGGGTTTTTGGTTCGCGCGCCACGGATTCGGCGCGGCGGTACTCGGACCTCGACCTGGCTCTGCGGGGCGACGGACCTCTGGATCTGGATATGATCGGACGCCTGAAGGATGCCCTCTCGGACTCCGACCTGACGATCAAAGTGGACCTTGTGGATCTCCACACCATAGACCCCGGCTTTGCTCGGCGCATCGCGGCCGAGATGGTTCGGCTGCCATTTCGCGAGGATGCCGACGCGGCCGGTGCCCGGTGACGTCACTGCCGCGAAGTCTGTGCATCTCTGACCAGGCCGAGTAGTTGCCTGACCGCGTCGCCACTATATAACACGGTCACGCACCAAGGACCTTTCGTTGACCGTTCTGCAACCTGCCCGCGGCACCCACGACCTTATCGGCGAGGAACAGCGCCGCTTCCATCATGTCGCGGAAACGGCTCGCCGCGTCGCCGGGACCTACGGCTTCGACGAGTGGATCACGCCGATCTTCGAGGATACGCGCGTGTTTGCCCGCACGCTGGGCGAAACCTCGGACGTGGTGATGAAGGAGATGTACACCTTCGACGACCGCGGCGGCGATTCGATCACCCTGCGCCCGGAAGGGACCGCCGGGGTCTGCCGAGCACTCGTGTCGAACGGGCTCACCCAGTCGCTGCCGCAGAAGGTGTTCTACGCCGGCCCGATGTTCCGCTACGAGCGTCCACAGAAGGGCCGCTACCGCCAGTTCCATCAGATCGGCACGGAACTGATCGGCCCTGCCGAACCGCTGGCGGATGCCGAGGTGATTGCCTGCGGGTGGGACATCCTGAAGGCGCTCAACGTCGCCGACGACGCCGTACTGGAACTCAACACCCTGGGCGACAAGGAAAGCCGTGACGCGTATCGCAACGCCCTGGTGGCCTACTTCACCGAACATCAGGCGGCGTTGTCCGAGGACAGTCTGAACCGCCTTGATCGCAACCCGATGCGCATCCTGGACAGCAAGGATGCGGCCGATCGCCGCGTCGTCGCGGATGCCCCGACCATCGCGCCGTACCTGACCGCATCAGCCGGCGCCTTCTACGACAGGCTGCGGGATCACCTCGTCCGCTTCCGGGTCCCGTTCGTGGAAAACCCGCGCATCGTCCGTGGCCTGGACTACTATGGCCACACCGCGTTCGAGTTCGTCACCACCCGGCTGGGCGCGCAGGGCACGGTCATGGCGGGCGGCCGCTACGACGGTCTGGTTGCCGAAATGGGCGGCCCGATGACGCCCGCGGTCGGCTGGGCCGCCGGGATCGAGCGCCTCGCCATGCTCATGCAGGCCGGCCCGCCCGCCCCCTCCCCGGTCGCCGTGATCCCGATCGGTGATGCGGCCGAGGCGGTCGCCATCGACATCCTCCAGTCCCTCCGCGCCAATGGCATTCGCGCGGAAATGGCGTATCGCGGCAACGTCAAGCGGCGGATGGAGCGTGCCAACCGGACCGGTGCCCGCGCCGCCGTCATCCTGGGTGACGACGATGTCGCCAACGGCGTGGCCCAGGTCAAGGACCTGACGACCGGCACGCAGGAGGCCGTCCCCTTCGCTCATATCCCGTCCCGGCTGCGATGAGCCTGGCGCTCAAGCTCGACCGCATTGCGGCCCGCGCGGAGGAACTGCGCGCGTTGCTGTCCGAAGGCATTTCCGGCGAGGCTTATGTCAAAGCCTCGAAGGAACTATCGGACATCGAGCCCGTCGTCGCGCGCATCGGCGACCTGCGGGCGGCCGAACGTGCGCAGTCGGAGGCGGAATCGCTGCTCGCTGATCCGGAGATGAAGGATCTGGCGGAAGCCGAACTGCACGAGCTGAAAGAGCAGATCCCGGCGCTGGAGCACGAGATCCGGCTGGCGCTGCTGCCCAAGGATGAGGCTGACGCGCGCTCCGCCATCCTGGAGATTCGTCCCGCCGCCGGCGGCGACGAGGCGGGACTGTTCGCGGCGGAACTGTTCGCGATGTATCAGAAATACAGCGAAAGCAAAGGCTGGGGGTTCGAGATCCTGGACTACGCCGACACCGGCCTTGGCGGGATCAAGGACGCCACCGCCGAGATCACCGGACGCAATGTCTTCGCCCGCCTCAAATACGAATCCGGCGTGCATCGGGTGCAGCGCGTACCGGCAACCGAAAGCCAGGGTCGTATCCACACCTCGACGGTCACCGTCGCGGTGCTGCCCGAAGCCGAGGAGGTCGATGTCCAGATCGACGAAGCCGACCTTCGCATCGATGTCTACCGCGCCTCGGGCGCCGGCGGCCAGCATGTCAACAAGACCGAAAGCGCGGTCAGGATCACCCACATCCCCACCGGCATCGTCGTGGCGATGCAGGAGGAGCGCAGCCAGCACAAGAATCGCGCCAAGGCGATGAAGATCCTGCGTGCACGCATGTATGAGCAGCAGCGGTCGACCCTGGCCGCGACCCGGTCGGCCGACCGCAAATCGCAGGTCGGCACCGGCGACCGCAGCGAACGGATCCGCACCTACAACTTTCCCCAGGGGCGGGTATCGGATCACC
Organism: Rhodopila sp.; assembly: GCA_036398735.1. GTDB lineage: Bacteria > Pseudomonadota > Alphaproteobacteria > Acetobacterales > Acetobacteraceae > Rhodopila. Next base: position 5,085 of record DASWON010000346.1, on the reverse strand, counting down.
GCATCAACCTGACACTGTACAAAATCGATCGTGTCATGCAGGGCGACCTCGATGAGTTCATCGATGCCCTGACCGCCGAGGACCAGGCTGCGAGGCTGGCCGCGGAGGAATGAACCGTCTGGCCGACGCCGACGCGAAACCCTCGGGCGACGGCCGCGATCCCGCGCTCCGCTCGGACGACGGTGCGGTGGGTGCTGCGGTGCCATGCCAGGATGTCAGCCGTGCCACCACGAGTGTGGCCGGGGCGATCCGCGATGGCGCCACCCGCCTCGAGGGCATTGCCGACAATCCACGCTTCGAAGCACGCTTGCTGCTGGCCCACGCAACCGGTCTGACGCAAAACGATCTGATCCGGGAGCCGGAGCGGCTGGTCGACGGTGCCGCCTTTAAGGCGGTGCTGGCTCGGCGCACCGCCCGCGAACCGCTGGCACTGATCCTCGGGCACCGAGAGTTCTGGAGCCTGGAGTTTCAGGTTTCGCCGGCCACCCTGATCCCCCGGCCGGATTCGGAAACCTTGATCGAGGCGGCTGTCGCTGCGTTCGCCGGCCGCCCTCCCCCGCGCACAATCCTCGATCTCGGAACCGGAACCGGCTGCCTGTTGCTCGCGCTGCTGCGGGAATTCCCCTCTGCTTTCGGCGTCGGGCTGGATCTCGGACAGGATGCTGCGGCGCTTGCCCGGGGCAACGCTGCCCGGCTCGGGATGGGCGCGCGATGTGCATTCGCCGTTGGAGACTGGATGGCCGCCATTGCCCGGCGTTTCGATCTGATCATCTGTAACCCGCCGTATATCCCGAGCGGCGAGATTGCGACGCTGATGCCTGAGGTTGCCTGCCACGAGCCGGGGCGTGCCCTCGACGGCGGTTCGGATGGCTATGACGCGTATCGCGCCATCGTGCCTGTTCTCGCGAGACACCTGACTTCGAGCGGCGTCGCGATCCTTGAACTTGGCATCGGGCAGGCCAAGTATGTGTCCGAGCTCGCACGGACGGCCGATCTGGAACCGTCGTTTCGCCTGGATTTGGCGAAAATTATGCGTGCGATAGTGCTGACCCGGCCGAATCGCTGAAAAAACCGTTTGGCAGGGTCATACGACGGGTGTACGGTTATCGCGTGGCAGGAGTGGCGCATGGCGGCGCTCCGGGTCGTGAAGGCTGGCTCAGCAAACCCTTCACGTGCCATTATCAACGCCGATGGATCGTGGTTGGCCAAGGGAAGACCCTGGGAACGCTCCTGCGGAGTGCCCGACACTCCCACCGGCCAAGCGACAATGGGAAAGCACGACGGCAACAGTATGAACATGAAGCGCATGCGTGGCCGCAACCATCGCCCTGGCGGCGGTGGTGGTAGCGGCGGTGGATCCGGCGGTACGATCCGTCATCATTCGGGCGGCGGAGTCCCGCTCAATCGCAACCACGTTTTCGACAGCAACGGGCCTGAGATCCGCATTCGCGGCACGGCCCAGCAGCTCTTCGAAAAATATCTCCAACTTGGCCGCGACGCGACCAGCAGCGGAGACCGGGTGACGGCGGAAGCCTTCTTCCAACATGCGGAACATTACTTCCGCATCCTGAACGCGATGAATCAGGCCCAGCAGCAGAGCCAGCCGAATGGCCAGCCGCAGCCGCAACAGAGTAACCAACGCCGGAACTACCAGCAGGGCGACGGTTATCAGGGCGGTGATGACCAGCAGGGCCAGGGGGAACCCGATGAGGGCGAACCGCGAGGCGAGCAGCGCATGCCCGGCTTGGGTGACCAGCCGGAGCCACGCGAGATCCCGATCGCAGCCGCACCGCCCGAGGGCTGAAAGCGCCCTTAGGGCGCTGAGCCACATTTGCGGGCCGCGGATTCCGATCCAGCCGGTGCAACGTCGCGTCGCGCTGGGTGACCGGACGGTCCCGTTCTCGCAGGAAGGCAGGGCGCCGCCGAAAGTGCGGCGTCGGCAAGTAAGGCATCCCTTAGCGGGCCGCGCATTCTGGTCGGGCCGCGCATTCTGGTCGGGCCGCGCACTTTCGTCGGGCCTCGCACTTTGGTCGGGCCGCGCACTTTGGCCGGTGGAGGCCGCGCGATCTGACCGGCGAAGGTCGGCGATCGAGGGGGCGGAACGGCGGGCGCTACGGCAGGACGGGCTTGTTCGGCGAGCCTCGGCATTGCCCTCTCGAAGTCACCGGTCCCCGGGCATCTCGTAGCCACAGGTGCCGCACCGACTGCCGGCGCGGCGGGCCGCAAAGGGTCAATGGGTTGACCGCAGCCGGCGGCGCGCCGTCACGAGGTCGGCAGAAGCGCGGTCAGATCAGCACGGGCTGGTCCGCAGAGCCGCCGCGAGGCTGTCCTTCTCCGCCCCGGTAACCAGGCCGTGCCGGATGAACAGATCAATCAGCACCAGATTGACGTTGAACTTGAAGTCGTCGGTGTCGCGGACGGCCTCGACGACGCGCTCGATTGGCCACAGTTCAAAACCCGCCACCTCGCCGTCGGCCGCCACGGGCATGAAATCCGCGGGCAACCGCAGATCGTAACAGTGCAGCCAGTCGCGGCGAAGTCCCTCCGGTCGCTCCATCGCGTAGCCGATCACGCCGACCGGCATCGCCCGCGCCGCCAGTTCAGGCGGAATCGCCGCTTCCTCCCCGGCTTCCTTCACCAGTGTTTCTGCTGGCCCCAGCCCGGCCGGTACGCCGCCGGCGACGATATGATCCAGCTTGCCCGGATCGAGCAGCTTGTCCATCGCGCGACGCGCGACCCACAGACGCAGTCCGTCAGGGTGCTCGACCATGCCATTGAGATGTACACCCACCGCCTGGATGCCAAAGAACGGAACCGCGCCGCGGTCGATTGTGGTCAGTGCCGGTCCGTTCGGGGTTGCGCGGACGTCAAACGCCTCACCGCGCCAGCGGCACAGGCCGCGTTCGGACAGCGCGCGAGCGATATCAGGCAACGCCGCGGGATGACTCAGAGTGACCTGTCCGCCGTCCCGGTGGATCGCCGGCATCCCCTCCAACGCCATGGCCGAGCGGGCCGAAAGCCAGCCGACGGCCTGCCGACCGACCAGAAACGGGATCCGGTCCCCTGGCAGCATCGCATTGTTGCAGGCGCGCACATGACGCTGAAATCCGGTCTCTTTCTCACTCTGCTGCAAGCGGTTCGCCTTTCAAACGACGCGCCACCATGCCACATCCAGGCCATGAGACGAAGCAGCCATCCGCCCACGCCGGCGGACGTACCGCCTGCCCTGCCTATGCAGCGATCCACCTTGCAGACCATCCTATCCCTGCTCCCTTATCTGTGGCCCGCGGGAAATCCCGGCGCTCGGATCCGGGTCGTGGTGTCGCTGGTGTTCATGCTGCTAGCCAAGGTCGCGACCGTCTATGTGCCGGTGATCTATGGGCGAATCGTCGATTCTCTTGCTCCGAAGGACGCGGCGGCGACGGCCTTCATCGTTCCCGTGGCCCTGATCGTGACCTATGGCCTCGTCCGGGTCGGTGGCGCCGGATTCGGCGAAATCCGCGATGCGCTGTTCGCCTCGGTGCAGCAGCGCGCCGTGCGGCTGCTGGCATTGCGCACTTTCCGCCACCTGCATGCGGTCAGTCTGCGCTTTCATCTCGACCGGCAGACCGGCGGCCTGTCGCGCGTGATCGACCGCGGCGTGCTGGGCATGCAGTCCGTGCTCCGGCTTGCCGTCTTCAACGTCGTGCCGACCGCGCTGGAACTTGTCATGGTCACCGCCATCATCTGGCGCATGTTCGACTGGCGCTACGCGGTCGTTACCTGCGTTGCGGTGCTGGTCTATGTCGGCTTCACCGCGGTGCTCGCCGGACAGCGCGGCCGCTACCGACGGACGATGAACGACACCGATAACGACGCTTCCACGAAATCGCTCGACAGTCTGATCAACTACGAAACGGTCAAATACTTCGGCAACGAGGAACACGAGGCGCAACGCTATGACCACGCCCTCGCCCGCTATGAGCGCGCGGCCGTCCGGGTCCAGGTCTCGCTCAATATGCTGAACCTCGGCCAGGCCGTGATCATAGCGCTCGGCCTGACCCTGATCATGCTGCTGGCCGCCTCCGGCATGCGCGACGGCAGTATGACGGTCGGCAGATTCGTGGTGGTGAACACCTACCTGATCCAGCTCTACCAGCCACTGAATTTCCTCGGCGTCGTCTACATGACCATCAAGCAGGGCCTGGTCGACATGGAGCAGATGTTCGCCCTGCTGCGAGTCCCGCGGGAGGTGGTGGACAAACCCGGCGCCCAGGCGCTCCCAACGGAGCTATCCGGGGGGGCCGCCGGAGAGATCGTGTTCGAAAAGGTCTGCTTCGGCTATCAACCCAACCGCGCCATATTGAAGGGCATCGATTTCGTGGTCCCGGCCGGAGGCAAGCTGGCGATCGTCGGTCCGACGGGCGCGGGCAAATCCACCATCAGCCGCCTGCTGTTTCGTTTCTACGACGTGACCGGTGGCCGCATCCTGATCGACGGCCAGGATATCCGCGATGTGACCCAGGACAGTCTACGCGCCGCTATTGGCGTGGTGCCGCAGGACACGGTGCTGTTCAACGATACCATCCGCTACAATATCGGCTATGGCCGGCCAGGCGCGTCCCAGGCCGAGATCGAACAGGCGGCCAAAAGCGCCCAGGTGCACGATTTTGTCCTGCGGCTTCCAGAGGGCTACGACACGCGCGTCGGCGAACGCGGTCTGAAACTTTCGGGTGGCGAAAAGCAGCGGGTAGCCATCGCCCGTACCATGCTGAAAGACCCTCGCATTTTGATCCTGGACGAGGCCACCAGCGCGCTCGACAGCCGGACAGAGCAAGACATCCAGTCCGCCCTGCGTGCGATATCGCGACGCCGCACGACGCTGGTCATCGCCCACCGACTGTCCACCGTCGTCGATGCCGACGAGATCATTGTGCTGCAGGATGGTAGGATCGTCGAACGCGGTACGCACACCGCTTTGCTGGCGCAAGGTGGCCTTTACGCGCGCATGTGGGCGCTCCAAGCGGTCGAACAGGACCTGGAACCTGCGTGTTGAAGGGACCCGCGGCCCGATCCGGTCGCTCCAGGCGTTGCGTTCGTGACAGA
>DASWON010000345.1:0-6913 GCA_036398735.1 Rhodopila sp. | reverse complement strand
GTGGCGACGATGTTCCAGCGGTCCATCTGGCCCTGATTGATCTGCTGCGTGCCGTGGTACAGCCCGGTCGTGTCGCCGAGGCCCACGGTATTCGCGGTCGAGAACAGGCGGAACGACGGATGCGGCCGGATCACGCGGTTCTGGTCGAGCAGGGTCAGCTTGCCCTCGACCTCCAGCACGCGCTGGATCACGAACATCACGTCCGGCCGGCCGGCGTCGTATTCGTCGAACACCAGCGCACAGGCGTGCTGCAGCGCCCAGGGCAGGATGCCTTCACGGAATTCGGTGATCTGCTTGCCGTCCTTGAGGACGATCGCGTCCTTGCCGATCAGATCGATACGGCTGATGTGGCTGTCGAGGTTGACGCGGATGCACGGCCAGTTCAGGCGCGACGCCACCTGCTCGATATGGGTGGACTTGCCGGTGCCATGATAACCCTGGATCATCACGCGGCGGTTGTAGGCGAAGCCAGCGAGGATCGCCAACGTGGTTTCCCGGTCGAACTTGTACGACGTGTCGATGTCGGGCACGTGTTCGGTGCGCACCGAAAAGGCCGGCACTTCCATGTCAATATCGAGGCCGAAGGTCTCCCGTGCCGACACCTTGGTGTCGGGCAGATTGATCTCGGACGTCGGGCGGGGTGGGGCGATATCGACAGCCGTGTTCATAGTCCAGCGTTTCCTGTTGCAATTCCTGGAAAGTCTAACGTTGGCGGCGCGCGGCGCAAGGGCAACCGACCTGTCATGGTGAATTGGTCTACCCGGTCGCCGCGACCCGAGCCTCGGAACCAAGCCTGGAGCGGACTGCGGCATAGGCAAGATTGATTGTCTTCAGGCGTTCCTCGGCGTCCCGGCTGCCGCCGTTGGCATCAGGATGATGGCGTTTCGCCAGTTCCTTATAGCGGCTTTTCACCGCGTCGAGCGTGGTCGGCCAGGCCAGACCAAGCGTTGCCAGCGGCTCACGCAGTTCGGCCGGCGCCTGGTGCGGATCAGGACGCTTCTGGGTTTTCACCCGGGCGGCGCCCAGAATATTCAGCGGATCCTTCAGCACGTCCTCATCCCAGGCAGCATGTCCCAGGCTTCCGATCGGCCAGGTTGGCCGCTGCCACGACGTGTCGGCGCGCATCTGCGCTTCGACTTCGGCGGGGGACATGCCTTTGTAGTAATCCCAGCCGGCGTTGTACGCGCGGACGTGTTCCAGGCAGAACCAGTGGTAGTCGTTCAGATTGCTCCGGGACTTCGGCGCTCGGTACTCGCCGGCCTCGGGGCAGCCGGGCATGTCACATGGCCGGCCCGGGGGCGCTGCCGGGTCCGGTGCGTCGGCCCGGGTGCGCGTGGGGCGTCGCATCATCGTGCCCTATATGTGCGCGAGGCCGGGTCATTGGCAATGGTGGTCAAGCTCATGGCAGCCGCGTTCTCAGGATTTGCCGAGGCCGAACAGCCGGCCGAAACCGTCCACCCGCCGATCGATTTTCAGCGTGTGCAAGGCGTGCCAGACCAGGACCTGATTGCTGGTGATCACGGGTAGCCCCAACGACGCCTCCAGTTCGTCGATCAGTCCGGCCGAGCGGATCGCGGTGCAGCTGATGAAGCACACGTCCGCCGCGGCATCCGCGGCCGCATTCCGCACCTGGGCCCGAATGGCCCCGGGTGCGATGCCGGCCATTTCGGCGTTGCGGTCAACCCCCATCCAGCTGCCGCCGACCACCTGCAGCCCGCGCTCCGACAGGAACGAAATCTCCCGCTGATGCACCGGTTCGATATAGGGGGTCACCAGCAGCACACGCCTGGCGTTCAGCAGGTGCAGTGCCGCCAGGATCGCATCAGCGGTGGCGATCGCCGGCCGCCCGGTCACGGCGGCGATGCGGCCGCGGATTTCACCGGCCAGGTGCGGCGCGAATGTCGATACTGCTGTGCAATGGAATGCGATTGCGTCGGGTTCGGCATGCCCCAACAACGCCGCCGCGTTGTCCAGATCCGTCAGCATTGCCAGCAACTCCGGTTCCGAACTGCCGCGCAGCGCCAGCCGCGTGGTCAACATGGTGACGTCGGCGGGCAGCATCGCCCGCAGCTCGGTTTCCGCCACGCTGTTGCCGGAGGGCACCAGCACGCCCAGGCGCTGCGTGCCGTAGACGATCCCGCTCATGCGGCGAACGCCGTACTGATCGCCGCCAGGGCGTTGAGGGCGGGAGGAAAGCCGGTCAGCGGCGCGGTCTGGATGATCGCTTCGATGACCTGCGTCCGGGTCAGTCCGACGTTCAGCGCCGACTGGCCGAACTTCGCCACCTGCTCCGGCAGGCGCAGCGCTGTGAAGGATGCGACCGCGACGAGGGCGCGCTGGCGGTGCTCGAGGCCTGGCCGCGACCAGATCTCGCCGTAGCCGTAGCGGATGGCCGCCGGATACAACTGCCCGGTCACCGGATTGTCCGGTGCCGCGTAGCCCTGGGTGGCTCGGCTGCCGTGCAGCGTCGCCATCAACGCCGCACCGCGATCATCGAGCGTTTCCAGCGACACGTCCTCCGGCGGATCGGCCGGGAACTGGATGTCGCGGTCGGCGAACACCTCGCCGGCCAGCGGCAGCGTCTCCTCTGCGGCCGAGAAGCCGGAATAAAGGCCCGACTGGACCAGGATTTCACGGATCGCCTCAGCCGTCAGGCCGTGGTCGAGCCCGGCGCCGATATGCCGGCGCAGCGCCTTCAGGCGCGGCCCTACGCTGAGGGCCGCGATCGAGCAGACCAGCCGGTCGGGGATCGGGAGGCCGGGGCGCGTCCAGATGCCGCCATAGGCCGCCTCGGTCAGCAGGTTCGCGAACCCTGGCGGCTGGGTGGCGGAGCCGAACAGGGTCCTGAGCATGGTTTCGCCTTGGTGGCGCAGATCGTGTCGGGTCATTCGGTGCTCTCCGGACAGCATGGGCTACTGTTTCTCCGAACCGGCGTGGAAGTCCATCCGGTGTCTGACGTCGATTTGAGGTTGCGAGTCATTTGCAAACAGGGTAAATCCCTTGAGGAAGAAGTGGATGGAACGCTCCCCGTGTATATCTGCCTTTGCAATGCGCTGACCGACCGGAAGCTCAAGCAGGCGGCCACCGTGACCGGCAGTACCCGCCCTGGCGATATTTACGCCGCGTGCGGCTGCCGGGCGCAATGCGGGCAATGTGTGCAGGCGATTCTACGCCTGGTGCGGGAGCATGCCAGTCAGACGGGTGAGGCGCTCGAAGGCGCCGACTGACGGTTGTTCCACGAGACGGAAATCGCGCTCGACTTCAGAGGTCGAAGCGTGCAGGATCGATGTGTGCCCGCAACACGATCAGGTCCCCTGTCCCTTAATCACTTTTCTTAATATTTTATCACCTGGTTCGTGCGCTTCGAACGGTCGCGCCGCGCGGCCCCCTTGAGCCTTGGAGAAGTGCCATGCTGCGTGATCCAAAAGTGATCGAGCATCTGAACACCCAGCTGACCAACGAACTGACCGCGATCAACCAGTATTTCCTGCACGCCCGCACCCTGCAGCATTGGGGTGTCACCAAGCTGGGCAAGCAGGAATACGAAGAGTCGATCGACGAGATGAAGCACGCGGATCGGCTGATCCAGCGGATCCTGTTCCTCGGCGGCTTGCCCAACGTGCAGCGGCTGAACCAGATCGCGGTCGGAGAGACGGTCGAGGAAGTGCTGAATGCCGATCTGCGTCTGGAAACCGCGGCTCTCAGTGATCTGCGCGAGGGGATTGCCTATTGCGAAAGTGTGCGCGATTTCGTGTCGCGTGAGCTGCTGGTGCATATTCTGGACAGCGAGGAGGAGCACGTCGACTTCCTCGAGCGCCAGTTCGATCTGATCAAACAGATCGGGATTGAGCGATATATCCTGCTGAACTCGGCGCCGGCACCGGATCAGGAGGCCGGGGCCTGAGCAACCGACGCATCGCGCGGCCTTTGCCGCGGCCGGATGCGTCTCGGTCGCCAGGCGCGTTCCTGCGGTCAGGCGACGCGTTCCCCCGGCCGCGCGCTCAGTGGGTATCGAAGACCGCCTGATAGGCCGCGGTCTTCTCGGCCGTGGCGGCGACCTCGGCCGGCGTCGGACGGGCCGGATCGAGCGCGGCCGGCAGTGCGCCGAACTTCATCAGGCACGCCATCAGCAGGATGCGGGCCTTGGTGACCGCGAGGTTTGAGCCGGCGATGAACGGGCTCACCGGAACGGCGAACCCTTCCGTGTTGCCACGCCCGCAGAACACGACCGGCAGCCCGCTGTAGACCGCCCGCAGCAGCGCCCGCGTGCGCGATGGCGAGGCCGGCTTGCCGTAGGGCGAGAGCCCCTCCACGGCGAACCCGGCCAGCGGCGCATGCTGGAGGCTGTATTCCAGCCAGGCGACGATATCGACCTGCTGTTCCGGCCCGGCCAGAGCCTCGTCCTCATAGTAACTGCCGTCCTTCAGGATCGAGACCTTGGGAATTGCGGATTGAAGCAGGTCCCCGTCGCTATCCTTGACCGGAACCGTGACGCCATGCAGCCCCACGACCGAGGCGGGTAGCCGGGAGAGGTTAACCTCCGAGCGCCAGGTGTGCAGGCTGACGGGCACGTACAGCAGCCGAGGCTTGCCGCCATGGCCGACACTGGCGAGGACGCCGCCGTGGCCGCCGGCCAGGATGAAACCGCCGGGGCGTGCGTCGCCCTTGATGACGTCGCGCGCCGCGTAGACCCGCTGTTCGGCGATCAGGACCATGCCCGCGTGATTGCGGCCATCGGCGTCAGCCCAGATACGCGACGTGATATACTCGACCGAGTCGACGATGTTCTTCGGACCGTCGTTGCTGATCATGCCGTGCACCCGTTGGGCCGCGTTGCCGCAGACCGGCAGGGTGGTGTCCAGCAGCAGGTTCAGCCAGTACAGCGTTTCCTCGATGCGTGGGCTGCCCTGGGTCCAGATCGCGCCGTCGTAGTCGCCGCTGTCGAGGATCCGCCGCACGCGGTTGACGATGCGCGCGAGGCTGCCCTTCGGCGGGCCATTCTCGAGATGAACCGGCTTGTAGGCGAAGAAATCCACCCCCCGCTGCTCGCCGTCGGCGGTGTAGCCGGCGGGCGGGACGATACGGTGGAAGGTGACGTCGGCGTGCGAGGAGATCAGGTTGCCGACGCCGTCCGCGCCGATGCCAAGCTGGTCGATCTCGGCGAAACTGCGCGAGCCGTCGGGGAAGAACGGCTGGCGTGCCCGTTCTGCCGGTGCCTTCGGATCGGTGCATTCCTCCTCCCACGGCCGTCCGTCCGCCTGCCTGGCCATGTAGGGAAGCGGATAATAGCCGTCGTCGGGGCTGAGTTCGATCTCAAACACGGCGCGGTCCTCGCGCGAGGTCGGCTCGCGATGGAAGGCGCCGCTGCTGTCGAGATAACCGTCCGGCGGCCCGTACAGCGCCGCGGCATCGCGTTCCAGCGGATGGGCGCTGAACTGCTCGACATAGACCGTCGCCGGCTTCGCCAGTTTCTGGGTGCGCAGCACGTCGAAGCGCTGGGCAGATCCATCAGGGTTGCGGCGCGGCTCCAGCCCATACTTGGCGCGGGCCTTGTTCGACGTGACGAGGGGCGGCGTGTTCTGGATCGTCGCATTGGGGCCTGCGAGGTGGGCGATGCGCGCCTTTTTTGCCATGCTGCGGACTCGCTCTGAATGGGAAACGACGTCTATCCATACAGAGTGTCTGACGGTCCTGTACATGGTGCAAGCGGGCGCGGCACTCGGGAAGAGCGGCGGGCGCGGCGATCACCGCCGGCCTGCGATATCGGAGCGGCAGACCGGGCGCGGCGGTCATGCGGTGATCTGAACGAGGTGCGCGGCTCACCCCGAGGCCTCAGGACGACCGGGATCGGTGCGCGTCACGGGCTTCTGAGGCCGGCCCGACGATTTAGGCTTGAGCGGACTCCGGAGCCGGCGCCACCATGTCTGATCAGCGCTTCACCGGGGTGGGCAAGGCAGTGGGTCATGCGTCCAGACTGGAGCCGGGGCGGCCGGGTTTGTCTCAGGCGCCTGCCGAGACGGGGGTCTGGCTCTGCGTGTTGTGCGGATGCGGAGCGGGCCAGGCCTGGCAGATGGTCGCGGGGCGTTCGGGACAGATCTGCTGCGACTGCATTCCGCGTGCCTGCGAGGCGGTGATGGCTGGCGGCACGGCGGTTCCTCCGGACCGACTGCGCGAATGGCTCACTGCCTGGGAGCGCGTTGGCGCCTGGCTGCTGGCGCAGAAGCACGGGCAACGATGAACGGCACACGGTGCCTGGCGGCCAGGCGCCACCGCGGACCGGCCTGACCGGACCGCCGCCCGGTGATGACACACGGGCGTTGGCGGCGCGCCCGGTGATGACACACCGGCGGTGGCCGCCGCCGTTCCAGCTAAGCGTGAAAACGCGCCGCAGCGGTGATTGCGAAGTTCGCCGTGCTGTGGATCCGCGCGGGGGCACGCGGATCCACGCTCTAGTCGTCGAGGAAGCTGCGCAGCTTGCGGCTGCGGCTTGGGTGCTTCAGCTTGCGCAGCGCCTTCGCCTCGATCTGGCGGATGCGCTCGCGGGTCACGTTGAACTGCTGGCCGACCTCTTCCAGCGTATGGTCGGTGTTCATCCCGATCCCGAACCGCATGCGCAGCACACGCTCCTCACGCGGCGTCAGCGATGACAGCACCCGCGTGGTGGCTTCGCGCAGATTGGCCTGGATCGCCGCATCCAGCGGGATCACCGCGGCCTTGTCCTCGATGAAGTCGCCGAGGTGACTGTCTTCCTCGTCGCCGATCGGCGTCTCCAGGCTGATCGGTTCCTTGGCGATCTTCAGGACCTTGCGGACTTTCTCGAGCGGCATGCCCAGCTTGTCGGCGAGTTCCTCGGGCGCCGGCTCGCGGCCGATCTCGTGCAGCATCTGCCGCGACGTGCGCACCAGCTTGTTGA
>DASWON010000344.1:0-3180 GCA_036398735.1 Rhodopila sp. | reverse complement strand
GGCTTGCGGCCGTCGTTCCTGCTGGCGACGATCCTGGATGCTGTCGGCGCTTGTTGTGGATTATGGCGATCCTTTCGGCCGGTAGCGATTGCCGCGGCCGGTCGCCGAGCCCCGCAACGCGACGACAATCGCCCGCAGTCTGGTACAAGCAGCGTTGACGCTGACTGGCATCTGAAACAAGCAGCTTTGACGCTGATTCGAATGGGTGCAGGGATGCCACGGCGGCTGCGCGCGAAAGCCATGCGATTTCAGCCGGCCGGCCGTTCCCGAGGGGCCAACAATTCGGCCGGCTGGCAGGGCACGGTCATTGCGGATCTATACCAGATCCCGGTCAAGCTGACTGGTATGCGCGCCGGGTTGGCGCGGCGGCTACGCGCAAACTTAACGAGATACCGGCAGACCGACCGTGCCGAAAAGCCACCATGCAGCCGACTGATATGACGCCAGCTTCTGCTGCTTGACCGGAGGCATCGTCAGAACCGGAGCCGGAGGGTCGAGCCGCTGCGGGATCACAGTATCGCACAGCGCTGCTCGCCGCGGACGGCGGTTGCCGCCAGTCCTGCTCCCGCGCTGTTTCTGTCGGCATTGCCTCCGGATGTCTGCCAAGTGTCTTGCTGTAAGCTGTCCTCAACCGCTCAATACTTGCGGATCAGAGCCACGATCCGGCCTTGCACCTTGACCCGGTCCGCCGGGAAAATCCGCGTCTCGTGCCGAACGTTACATGGCTCCAGCGCAATCGAATTTCCGCGTCGGCGGAGGCGCTTCAACGTGACCTCGGTATCGTCCACAAGTGCCACGACGATCTGGCCATTTTCGGCGGTGTCGCCCTTCAGAATGATGACCGTGTCGCCATCGAGAATGCCGGCTTCGACCATCGAGTCACCCGCAACCTCCAGCCCGTAGTGTTCGCCTGGCCCCAGTAACGCCAGCGGCACTTCGATAAAGCTGGAACTGTCGCGTAGCGCTTCGATCGGCAAGCCGGCGGCGATGCGGCCATACATCGGCAGTTGAATGGCGCCCACATCGGCGCCGGTGCGAACCCCCGACAGGCGCTGCGTGAAATCGCCTCGTATGACGTTGGGTGAGAACCCGGCGGGTGCATCGGCGTCTTCCGTTGACACCTCCGCTGCCTCCCGCGGCTGCATGTTGTCGGGCAGCCGCAGAACGTCCAGCGCCCGGGCGCGATGATGCCGACGAGCGAGATAGCCCCGTTCTTCCAACGCCGAAATCAACCGGTGGATGCCTGATTTCGATTTCAAATTAAGCGCGTCCTTCATCTCCTCGAAACTCGGGGAGAAGCCGGTCTGTTTCAAATGGCGATCAATATATACCAGCAGTTCGTATTGCTTGCGGGTCAACATAGCAGACTTCCTCGAATAGCCGTCGCTCCTCGAAAGGCCTCGGAACAAACCGGCAACCGTTACCGGTGTTCTATGTTGGTTCCATTACCGTCGTCAAGCGAAACTGTGGACAAATATGAATGTCTTAGAATGCACGCGGGTTTTCTCGAACCGTCGGCGTCATAAACCCAGCGAATCGAGTCGTATAATATCGACTTCAGCCCCTTCAATGAGTGCCGGAGCATGTGGCGGGCGCAGGATCAGCGCATCGGCAAGAGCCAACCTGCGCAGCATAGCAGAATCCTGTACCGGAAACGGCGTCACGACGAGCTTTCCGGAAGTATCCGTGGAAAGGGTCGCCCGAAGATGATCGGCACGCACGTCGTTCTGTTTCAGTGGCGCACCCAAAATCGCCGTCGTGGTCGGCGGCGGCGCGGCGGGAAGTCCGCACAGGCGGGCCAGAGCAGGCAACAGGAACAACACCGCGCAGACAATCGCGGACACGGGATTGCCCGGCAGACCGAGCACTGGTGTGGCACCAAGCTGGCCAAGCAACAGCGGTTTGCCCGGCCGCATGGCAATCTGCCAGAAGTCCAAAGTCATGCCACGCGCCTTGAGCGAGGCTATGACCAGGTCGTGGTCGCCGACCGAGGCCCCGCCGGTCGTGACCAGCATGTCCATACCCGCGAGCGAATCGGCCACCGCACTGATCGCGGACTGGTCGTCGCGCGCGACCGGAAACACCACCGGGTCACCGAGGCAGGCGCGAACCATCGCGGCCAGCGCATGGGAGTTGGAGCTGACGATACCACCGGGCGGGATGGGCTCCCCCGGCATCGCGATTTCGTCGCCCGTGGCGAGGATCGCAATCCGTGGCCGCCGATGGACCGACAGCCATGGATGGTTGCCGGCCGCGGCCAATCCCACGTCTCGGGCGGTCATGCGCCGGCCCGCCGGAATGATGACATCACCGGCGGCAAAGTCCTGCCCCGCGCGGCGAATGTGGCGGCCCGCCGCGACCGCTTCATTGACTCGTACGCTGTCGCCGTCGCGGGTCGCATCCTCCTGCAATAAGATGGCGTCCGCCCCGGCGGGCACCACGCTGCCGGTAAACAGCCTCACGGCCTGCCCGTGCTCAACCTGACCGCCGAAGGGATGTCCGGCCGGCGCGGCGCCGACAACGTGAAGGCTGGCACCGAGCAGGCCATCAGCCGCACGCAGAGCATAGCCGTCCATCGCCGACACGTCGGCGGGAGGCTGGGTCAGCCGCGCGATCACCGGTTCGGCGGTCACCCGGTTCCAAGCCTCCGACAGGCCAACGACCTCAGCCGCTGTCGGGCGCACAGTCTCCAGTATGCGTCCGCGGGCCTCTTCGACACTGATCATCCTGCGCTCCGCACTCGGTTGGCTGTGACGCCAATGTGGGTCATGCGGGGATTCGTCTCAAGTCGCCGCGCGTGTGGCGCGATCACGTCGGCCAATGCACGGTCTCCCGGTTCGGCCGTGCACGCCGCCGTCTTCTATATACCACTTCGCCCGCACCTACGATGCTTTGTTGTATTGATCGGCGTCGTCGGCCGGCCGCCGGGTATCTCTCAGTCGATAGCGGTTCATTCTCCCAGCAGCCCGTCTCGGACCAGTTCCCAGCTGGCCCGGTCCGGCGCGCAGATCAGGCCGCCGATGGTATGGGCCGGGCGGTAGGATCTGCCATCGAAATGGGCGCTGTAGCCGCCAGCCTCCTGGTGCGCGAGCCATCCGGCTGCATGGTCCCATGGCATCAGGCGGTTGAAGAACAGCACGTGGCAGTATCCGGCGGCCGCCATCCGATATTCATGCGCCG
>DASWON010000343.1:0-24088 GCA_036398735.1 Rhodopila sp. | reverse complement strand
ACTGCTTAGACAACTGGAGGTAACCGTGACAGATGTGAGCTTCATCCTCTTGGCTAAGCCAAACACGGGTGATTATTACGAGGGAAATTTCAATTTCCTTCGGCCAATTTATCCAAGGCCGGCCGTGTCACCTGCACGGGTCTCGGATGTCGTCATTCAGCGTGAAGTCGTATTTCGAGAAGATTCATATGACCCGACGACCAGGATCCGTCGCGGGCGGTTTTATCGACAAAGTCAGAAAACTGCCCAGATCCCATCTGGCCTCGTCCACCATTTGCCATACCCTCGACCGACAGAGATAATCGGTGGTACCGGCGGCAAGGTATTCGAATTTCAATTCACATATGAGCAAGACAACGAATTGAATGAGGCCCTCGTTCAATCCCACGGCTATGACGTTCTGATTGGTCAGCACCCGGCTGAAACGCGCTGGAAAGTCATTGATGCCGAAGGTCTGAATGATGGCACCATCTTATTTACACTGAAATCCCTGTCATCATTTGGGCTTTTGCCCGTTTTAGAAACCGATGATTCTGATGTCGCTTCCGCGTCCGAGATGGTCCTTAATGCTGCGTTGAAATTTCCACCGGTTTCGGTGGTGGATGTATGTCGCGAATCAGCGCGGATCGTCATTGCCAAAAAATACGGGAAGGAGTTTAGCTCTGAAAGGGATCTTGGCGATCTCATAAGGAAAGTAGATAGGCAATTCCCAGACGAAACCAAGATGATCTCATTGGCGGCAAAGATCATAAACAGACTTCACCCACGCGGGAAATCAGCAGAGCAGGAAAGGCAGGCGAGTGGTGGGAAATCTTTGCGATCCCTGATAGACGATGACGCCGTCCTGGCAGTTCGGCTCTATGGGTTTCTGTTGGCCGAGTTGAAGTTCGCCAAACCCGGTTAAGAGGCGTGCATGAAAAGTTCGCTTAGTTACACGGCACTAATTTGCTCAGGCATCTCTCCGAAGGGGGGTAAAACTCGTTAAGTGCGGTCAAGCGATAGGCCAACCAATTGGCGGCTTTTCGTCCATCTATCCAAAAAGCGCCATTCCGATTCAAGCTAAGTCCGGTCATTCAATCCAGCCTTTCCGAAGGACTGCACATCGTTCAAAGTTGCGAGTATCCGACCGTGGAGAAACGCGCGTTGCCGCGCGAACTGGATACTTCGTGTTAAGACCAACGTATCGTGCTTCACTGATGCGCGATACTAGCGCCTTCATCAAAGCCCCTCGTCGCGATGCGACTGTCGGAGCCGCCGAGCCACCGGCCTAAATCACCAACCCTCCCCGCAGCGCCGGCTAATATGTCTCAACGGCGCCATATCCGGCTGTCCTACCGCGCGCCGTCGCGTCGGCCCGGTCGGCCGAGCGAGGCGCGAGCGGGACCAGCACGATGGGTGACCATGTCCCCCGCGCGGCGCCGTTACCCAACAGACTGGCGGCGGCCTTCCAGGCGCCCATCGCTGCCCTCCCACGGAGCCGCACTGACCCTCCGAAGCGGCCGGACAGAAAGGCCTCGTCACAGACGGGATCGAAATGTCAGCCTGCCGATCAGCACGGGCCACAATGGGACCTTCAGTTCGCCGCCGGGTTCGGCGACATGCGGACGCCAATCCATACCGAAGACACCCGTCGGACCGCCGGTGACCCGTGCTCGGGATTGCATTAACGACCGGTTGGTCCATATTCTGGGCATGTCACAGCAAGCCTCACCACGGATGCCGCGCGGCCGCCCGCGGGAGTTCGATCCGGACGACACCGTCGAACGCGCCATGGGCGTGTTCTGGTCGTGGGGCTATCACGGCACCTCGCTCCATGATCTGCTCGATGCGACGAAACTCTCGCGCGGCAGCCTGTATGCCGCCTTCGGGGACAAGCACGGGCTCTTTCTGCGTGCCCTCGACCGCTATATCGACGATGCCCTGGCGCGGCTCGAGACTGAGCTTGATCCGCGGAAAGAGGCCCTCACGGGGTTGCGCGACTGTCTCGCGGGCTATGTCGATCGCACCAGCGGGGCCAAGGGCCGGCGCGGATGTCTGGTCGTGGCGACAGCCATGGAACTGGCCGCCCATGACACCGCCGTGGAGCAGCGCATCCGGCGGTTCTTCAAGACCATGGAGACGCGGCTGACCGCGGCGCTGGAGCGTGCGCAGGCGGAGGGGACGCTGGCCGATGGCGTCGAACCCGCTTCCGCCGCCCGCTTGCTGCTCTGCGTCGTCGAAGGCATGCGTGTCGTCGGCAAGACCGGTCCGGATCGCGCCACCTCGCAAGCCGTGGCCAGGACCCTCATCGACCGTTTCGCGAAGTAAATCATCGTATGGCCGGAGCGTCGTGCAGATTCGGCTATATATGGACCGATCGGTCGTGAAAGGAATCGCCATGTCCCCGATCCAGATCGTGTGCGCCGTGTTCGTACCCCTGCTGTGGGGTTGCCAGTTCGTCGTCATCAAAGTCGGCCTGACGACGTTTCCACCGCTGTTCTTCGTCGCTCTGCGCTTTGCCGCCGTCGCGGCGATCCTGCTCCCGCTCGTCGCGCCGCCGACCAGAAGCGAACTCGGGCGCATTCTCGTCATCTCGATCTTCATCGGCGGTCTGAACTTCGGTTTGGTCTTCATCGGCCTCGCGTGCGGATCCGCCAGCATAGCGGGCGTTGCGGTTCAACTGACGACACCATTCACGCTGGTCCTGGCCTGGCCACTGCTTGGCGAGCGGCCCTCGATGCGGGTCATCCTCGGTGTCGTCCTTGCCTTCGGTGGCGTTGCCCTGACCGTTGCCGAACCGAACACGTCGCTGAAGATCGTCCCGACACTCCTCGTGGTTGGTTCGGCTTTGGCCATGGCAGCCGGAAGCGTGCTCACGAAGCGATACGGTCCGTTCAACCCTATGAAGCTCATGGCCTGGATGTCGCTGTTCACCGTGCCGCAGATCCTGGCCGCGTCCGTTGTGCTTGAACATGGGCAGCTGGCCTCGCTCCATGCCGCCGGCGCCTTGTCATGGGCAGCCTTCACCTACACTGTGCTGATCGGCGCTATTCTTGGCTTTGGCTTGTGGTTCTGGCTGATCGCGCGCTGCTCGATGACGCGCGTGGCACCCTTTGGGCTGCTGCAGACAGTCTTCGCCGTCGCCGCCGGCGTGGTCCTGCTGCATGAGCCCCTGACGGCGACACTCGTTTCCGGCGCTGTCATCTGCATCGCCGGCGTGGCCGTCACGCAAATCCGCCCCCTCCCCTGGCGCATCCTACCCGTCGCGACGTCCGTGTGCACGGGACGCACGCTTACCTGATCTCGCTCACCACGACAGAACCTCGCGGACACTACCGAACTGGAGACGCAATGAGCCGCGCCCGATCTCCGGCCGGTTCGAAGAATTTTTCGGGCTGGATGGCACGGCCGCGCACGTGCGTTCCGCCGGGGTGAGAGGAGGAGACGGGCCACTGGTGCTTCTGCTTCATGTCAATCCGGAGACCCATGGCATCGGGCATACGGTCGCTCCGGCGCGGTGCAGCCGAACGATCAGGTCATCGCCGGCATCGAGGCACCAACAGCCGGGCGCACCATCCAACCTGACTGCTGGCGTCATGAGCAGCGGCGCCGACCCGGTCATCCGGATCGAAGACCCCACCCGGCACTCCCACTCGGCGAAACGGACGTGACCGCGCTGAACGGCGTGAGCCTGACCGAGCGGCACGGCGACTTCGGTGGCATCATGGGATCCTCGGGATCGGGCAAGTCGACACTCATGCCGATCCTCGGGTGCCTCGATCACCCCAGCAACGGTTTCTGTTTCTTCGTCGTGACTTAATCCGCCAGGCCGGACGAGCCGGCATTGGCTCGGATCCGTGGCCAGCGGCTGGGTTTCGTGTTCCGGAGTTTCAACCTGCTGGCGCGGAGCAGTGCGATCGGCAACGTCGCGTTGCCGCTGTTCGAGGCACCCGAGGGCCCGGTCGGCCCTACGCCGTGGCCGGGACGGATGCGCGAGGCAGCGTCATGTCCGGCGCATGGCGCCCCTGCCGATACGGATGCCGCGCCAGCCGGTTGCCGCAGCAGGCGCGCCATGCCCGCGCGGCGATCATGCCGCCTACCGGCACGGCCTCGAGGCTGTCAGTGCCGTACTTGCATCAGATCGATGACGTCGCTGACGCCGGGTGCCGCCCATGCGGCGTTCTCGGCGATGCGGCGCTGCGTGAAGCTGGGCACGGTGCCGGACAGCTTCACCTGACTGTCGTGCACCTCCACCGCGATGCGGGAGGCGTCGAGCTCGGCGTGGCGGGCGAAAGCGCGGTCGATCTTCGCGCGCAGGCCGGCCTCGGTTTGCGGCACGCGGCGGATGACAATCCGGTTGTCGATCCGGACGACACCGGCTAGTTGCTGCACACGCTGCTCGGCCTCCACCCGCTGGAAGGGCAGATCGAGGGTTCCGGTCAATGTCACCACGCCATGATCCACCGCAACGCCAATTTTCGTGCCGGGTATCAGTGAGTCCCACAGCAGCACCTGGCGGGCGCGGGAGGCGATTTCTTCGTCGGGGTGCCGATGGGCTTCGACCGGCAGCACCTCGATATCGTCCCGCACGCCCACGACGCCGGCCAGATGCCAGACACCGCGATTGGCCGCCTTCTTTTCGGCCAGGGTGCCGACCGTGCCGAATAGCTGGACCACCCCGTCGTGCACCGTCACCTGGATGCGGGAGGCGTCGACATGGGGCGCCCATTCCAGTTCCTCGACGGCCGCATGTTGCAGGGTCTTGTCGTCCATCTGGACCTCCTCCGGATTTGGCATCAAACGAGGCCCTACCAATGCTGGCTGCCCGACGGTCGGGCATTGAGGCAGATCAACGGCGCCGCAGGACGGCTTAGCGCCACGGCGGAGACAGGACGACGCCGCCATCGCCTCGCCCATTTCCCGACCCGCCACACGAAAAACAGGGCCACACGAAAAACAGGGCCACACGAAAAATTGGGCCACACGAAAAACAGGGCCAGGCGAAAAATTGGGGCCGCACGAAGAATGCGGCCGCAAGCCCGGACATGCGGGGAGCGTCATGGCAGGGTCGCCAGACCTGAAATTATCGCCACGTGTCCGGCCTCTGCCGTCAGGCCGAGCCCCTCGGGCTGGCTGGACCTGGATTGCTCGCGCTCAGTCCCCGCCTGATCTGCTGGGCGATCGTCGCCTATGGTGACACACGCGATCCTTATCGCGGGCGATCGCGGCGAAGCCGCCGGCTGGCCGCCCCCCTAAGACCAGCCGTTCCTGGCCGGCCGGCCCCGCGGAATGCTGATATAGTTGCCGTGCTCGAACACCATCGGATCGTCCAGGCGCTGTCGGCTCATCCGGCCGCGGATCTCGCCGATCGAGGTCACCTCCCGCGAGTCGAGCCACGTGCTCAGGTCGTTCAACAGCGTGCCCATGTGACCGATCCCGTGCCGGAGCAACGCCGAGGCAGTCATCACGACGTCCGCCCCCGCCAGCAGGTACTTGATCACCTGGTCCGCGCTGTCCACGCCGCTGGTCGCGGCGATCGAGCCATCCACCTGTCCCGCGAGCACGCACGTCCACAGCAACGGCAGACGCATGTCCGCAGGCGCACTGAGCGCGAGGTCCCGCTGCACCCGCATCGAGGCGAGGTCGATGTCCGGCAGGTAGAAGCGATTGAACAGCACGAAGCCGCTCGCCCCGGCGCGATCGAGGCGCCGGACCATATCGCCGACCGCGCTGAAATACGGACTCAGCTTGATCGCGACCGGCAGCGTGACGGCGGCTTTGACCGACCGAAGCACGTCGAGATGACTCTGCTCGACCGCGCCGCCGTCCAGATCAGCTTCCACCGGAACCGAAAAGCTGTTCAGTTCCAAGGCACTGGCGCCTGCCTGCGCGATCAGCCGGGAATAGTCCGACCAGCCACGGACAGAGCTGCAGTTCAGGCTGGCGATGACCGGGATCGCCAGCGCCGCACGCGCCCGCCGGATCAAATTCAGATAGTCGTGCGGACCGGCTGGAATGGCGGCACTTACCGGAAACCAGGAGGACGCCTCGGCGAAACTTTCGGTGCCGACGCTGGTGAGACGCTCATGTTCCGCGGCCTCGTGATCGATCTGCTGCTCGAAGATCGACGGCAGGACGACCGCCGCCGCTCCGGCATCCTCCAGCCGGCGCAGACTGTCGAGATCGCCGGTCAGCGGCGACGACGACGCGACCAGCGGGTGCTCCAGTCGCAGGCCGAGATAGGTGGTCGCGAGGTCCATCGCCGTCATCCCTGTACCGGTTCGGGCGCCTTGAACCGCGCCGGCTCCCAACCCGCCATCTCCTCATAGAGGCGGTATTTCTCGACGATCCCGGCCTGCGCCGCTTCCATCAACTGTTCCGCCTCCACCGGGCGGGTCTGCGCCAGCGAGCGATAGCGGATCTCATTGTAGGCGAAGTCACGGAATTTCAGCGTCGGGCGCGGGCTGTCGAGGCGGAACGGATTTTCGCCGATCGCGCGCATCGCCGGGTCATAGCGGAACAGCGGCCAGTAGCCGCTGGCCACCGCCAGATCCTGCTGATGCATGCCGAACTGCATGTCGATCCCATGCGCGATGCAGTGGCTGTAGGCCAGGATGAGCGAGGGTCCCGGATACGCCTCGGCTTCGCGGAACGCCAGCAGGGTCTGCTGCGGATTGCCGCCCATCGCGACCTGGGCCACGTAGACGTTGCCGTAGGCGATCGCCTGCAGCGCCAGGTCCTTGCGCGCGACGCGCTTGCCGGCGGCGGCGAACTTGGCCACCGCACCGAGCGGCGTGGCCTTGGAGGCCTGGCCGCCGGTGTTGGAGTAGACTTCGGTGTCCAGCACCAGCACGTTGACATCGCGCGAGGTCGCCAGCACGTGGTCGAGCCCGCCGTAGCCGATGTCATACGCCCAACCGTCGCCGCCGACGATCCAGATGCTGCGGCGGATTAGATGGTCGACCACCGACAGCAGATCCTTGGCCATCGGGTCGTCGCCCAGTCCGCGCAGACGCTCGATCAACGTCGCCACGCGGGCATGCTGGGCGCGGATGTCGGATTCCTTCAGTTGCGGCGCGGTAAGGATCGCCTGGACCAGGTCGGCCCCGACCTTCGGAGCCAAAGCCTCGGCCAAGGTCGTCGCGAGGGCGAGGTGCTTGTCGGCGGCCAGGCGGAAGCCAAGCCCGAACTCGGCATTGTCCTCGAACAGCGAGTTCGACCAGGCCGGCCCGCGGCCCTGCCGGTTCTTGGTCCACGGCGTGACCGGCAGGTTGCCGCCGTAGATGGACGAGCAACCGGTCGCATTGGCGACCATCATGCGGTCGCCGAACAACTGCGACAGCAGCTTCAGATACGGCGTTTCGCCGCAGCCGCCGCATGCGCCTGAGAATTCGAACAGCGGCTCCAGATACTGCACGCCGCGGACGTTGGCGAAATCCACACGGGCGCGGTCGTTGACCGGCAGCGACTGGAAGAAATCGATGTTCTGCCGCTCCGTCTGCAGCAACGGCAGCTTGTCGCGCAGGTTGATCGCCTTGGTGTCGGGAACCACCGGGCTGATCGCCGGACACGCCTCGGTGCACAGACCGCAGCCGGTGCAGTCCTCGACCCAGAATTGCAACGTGAAGCGCACATCGGGAAAGCCGCGTGCGTTGATCGGGGCCGACTTGAACCCTTCCGGCGCGCCGGCCAGCCGGTCCGAGTCGTAATACTTGGCGCGGATCACCGAGTGCGGACAGACGAAGCTGCACTGGCCGCATTGCACACAAAGCTCCGGTTCCCATACCGGGACCAGTTCAGCGATGTTGCGCCGTTCCCATGCGGCGGTGCCGGAGGGGAACGTCCCGTCAACTGGCATGTCGCTGACCGGGATCATGTCGCCCAGTCCCTCCATCATCCGGGCGGTCACCCGCCGCACGAAATCGGGCGCGCTGGCCGGCACGACCGGCGGCCGCTCGAACCGGCTGGTCGCCTCGCGCGGCACGGTAACCTCGAACAGCCGGACCAGGGTGTCGTCCACCGCCTGGAAGTTGCGGCGCACGACATCCTCGCCACGGCGGCCGTAGGTCTTGCGGATCGATTCCTTGATGTGGCGGATCGCCTGCTCCCGCGGCAGCACCCCGGAGATCGCGAAGAAGCAGGTCTGCAGCACCGTGTTCGCCCGCCCGCGCAGCCCGACATCGGCGGCCACCTTGGAGGCGTCGATGACGAAGAAGCGCAGCTTCAGCTCCAGCATGCGCTGCTGCATCGCATGTGGCAGGTGGTCCCATATGTCTGCCGGCCCGTACGGGGTGTTCAGCAGGAAGGTGGCACCAGGCGCCGCCAGCCGCAGCACGTCGATCCGTTCGAGAAAATTCGGCTGATGACAGGCGACGAAGTTGGCCCGCTGGATCAGGTAAGGCGCGTGGATCGGCCGCGGGCCGAAGCGCAGGTGCGACACCGTCTGGGCACCGGACTTGTGCGAGTCGTAGACGAAATAGCCCTGGGCGTGGAGGCCGGCGTCCTCGGCAATGATCTTCACGCTGTTCTTGTTGGCGCCCACCGTGCCGTCGGCGCCGAGGCCGTAGAACACTGCGTGCACCAGATCGGGCGGATCGACGCTGAACGCCGGATCGGACGGCAGACTGCCGTGGCTGACGTCATCGTTGATGCCCACGGTGAAGCTGTTCTTCGGCTCCGGCCGTGCCAGTTCGTCGAACACCGCTTTCGCCTGTGCGGGACTGAAGTCCTTCGACGACAGCCCGTAGCGCCCGCCGATCACCAGTGGCAGCGTTGCCCGCTTGCCGCGCGCCACGGCAGACGCGAGTGTGGTCACCACGTCGAGATACAGCGGCTCGCCCGGCGCGCCAGGCTCCTTGGTCTGCTCCAGCACGGCGATCGCCCGAACGGTCGGCGGCAGCGCGGCCAGGAACGCGTCGGCGGCGAACGGACGGTACAGCCGCACCTGCAGCACGCCGACCTTGTCCCCCCGCGGGCGCAGCACCGCGGCGGTGTCACGCGCGGTTTCGGCGCCGGACCCCATCAGCACGACCACCCGTTCGGCGTCCGCCGGTCCGTCGTAGTCGAACAGGTGATACTGTCGGCCGGTCGACCTGGCGAACCGGTCCATTGCCGCCTGAACGATCGCCGGCGTGCGGGCGTAGAACGGGTTCACCGTCTCGCGCGCCTGGAAGAACGTGTCCGGGTTGTGCGCCGTGCCGCGCACGAAGGGATGCGCTGGATCCAGCGCCCGCGACCGATGCGCGCGCACCAGCCCGTCGTCGATCATGCTCCGGATCTGCGCATCGCTGAGCAGCGAGATCGTGTTCACCTCATGCGAGGTTCGGAACCCGTCGAAGAAATGCAGAAACGGCACGCGCGATTCCAGGGTGGCGGCCTGCGCCACCAGCGCCATGTCATGCGCCTCCTGCACCGAGGCCGACGACAGCAGCGCAAAGCCGGTCGGGCGCACCGCCATGACGTCGGAGTGGTCGCCGAAGATCGACAATGCCTGGGTGGCGACTGCTCGGGCGGCGACGTGGAACACGGTGGGCGTCAGTTCGCCGGCGATCTTGAACATGTTGGGGATCATCAGCATCAGGCCCTGCGACGCGGTGAAGGTCGTCGTCATCGCCCCCGATTGCAGCGCGCCGTGCACCGCGCCGGCGGCGCCGCCCTCGCTTTGCATCTGCTGCACCACCGGCACGTTGCCCCAGATGTTCGGGATCGACGCCGCCGCCCACTCATCCGCCAGTTCGGCCATCGTGGAGGATGGGGTGATCGGATAGATCGCCACCACCTCATTCACCCGGTATGCGACATGCGCCACGGCGGTGTTTCCATCCATGGTCGCGGTCTGCTGATCGGCGGACGCCGTCGGCTGGCTGGTGGTCGCGGTCTGCTGGTCCATGCTCTGGTTCCCCTGTCGTTTGCTCGCCTGATCGACGCGCCGTGAACGTTGCTCTCTGGTTGCGTTCATCGGGCGGCGCCGATGGGCTGGCGGCTGCCCGGCGCGATCACGCCGCGGCAGTCGCAGGCTCCGGGATCATTTCGATCGCATGGCACGGACACTGCTCAAAGCAAGCCGCGCAGCCGGTGCATTTTTCGTAGATGTACTGGTACCGCTTGCCCGGGCCCAGCTTGACGATCGCCTGTTCCGGACAAGCGGCGAAGCAGTTGTCACACTCGAAGCAATTGCCGCAGCTCAGACAGCGCTGGGCCTCCCGCCGCGCCTGTGTCTCGGTCAGGCCGGCCAGCACCTCCGCAAAGCCCTGGATGCGAGTGGCAACCGGCAGTTCGCGCTGCACGGTCGGATCGGCGTCACTGAACACCGGCAGTTGCAACATGGCGTAGTCGACGACTGGAGGGGCCGGCGGATGCCGGTACTGCGACCCACGCAGCCAGGCGTCGATATTGCGCGCCGCCAGCTTGCCGTGCCCGACCGACACGGTAACGGTCCGTTCGCTCGGTACCATGTCGCCGCCGGCGAAGATGCCGGGCGCTCCGGTCATCATATCCGGCCCGACGATCACCGTTCCGTCAGGCTTGAAGGCGAGGCCGGGCACCTTGTGCAGAAAGCCGCTCTGGGTTTCCTGACCCAGCGCCAGCACGACCGCATCGGCCTGCAGGGTTTCAAACCGGCCGGTGGGGCGCGGGAAGCCGTCCGGCCCGAGTTCCATGACCTCGACCGTCAGCGACGTGTCGGAGATGTCCTTGATGGTGGTCAGCCACTTGATCCTGACACCCTCGGACAGCGCCTCGTCGGCCTCGAACGCGTGCGCTGGCATGTGGGCGCGGTCGCGACGATAGACGATCAGCGCGTCCTCGGCGCCCAGCCGCCGTGCCGTGCGCGCCGCATCCATCGCCGTATTGCCGCCGCCGTAGATCACCACGCGGCGGCCGAGCAACGGCTTGCTGCCACTGCCGACGTCGCGCAGCAGAGTGACCGCGTCGAGCACATGCGCCGCATCGCGGGCGGGGATATCGATGTGACGGGACGCGTTCGCCCCGATCGCCACGAACGCGGCGTCGAAGTTGCCTGCCTGCTTTTCCGCCAGCAGATCGGTGACCGGGTGGTTGAGCACGATGTGGACGCCCATTGCCTCGATGCGGGCGATTTCCCGCATCAGGTCGGCGCGCGGCAGCCGATACGCGGGAATGCCGAAATGCAGCATACCGCCGGCGAGTGGCCCCGCCTCATGGATCTTCACGGTGTGGCCGAGCCTGGTCAGGTGATAGGCGGCGGACAGTCCGCTGGGGCCGGCACCGACGACCAGGATGCGCTTGCCGCTGGGCGCCGCCTCGACCGCGGGGACCCAGCCCTCGGTCGCAGCCAGGTCGCCGAGGAACCGTTCGACCGCATGGATGCTGACCGCGGCATCCAGGTCGTTGCGGTTGCAACTGGATTCGCAGGGGTGATAGCAGACCCGGCCGTGCACCGCCGGCAGCGGGTTGTCGCGCATGATGACATCCCAGGCCTGCCGGTATCTGCCCGCCTGCGCCAGGTCCAGCCAGGCCTGGATGTTCTCTCCGGCCGGGCAGGCATGGTTACAGGGCGGCATCAGGTCGACGTAGACGGGGCGCTGCGTCCGAACCGGGCCGGTGCCCTTGGTCCGCGTCAGATCCGCGAGCGAGGTCATATCGCTGGGCTTGTGTAGCATATCCGTCCCCCAATTCTGGCGTTCTCAGCAACAGCCGCGAAAGCGCCCCTTCCCCACAGAGTACCGCGCATCCTGTCGTTCGCGGAAGAATTCCTTGTAAGTCATGACCGGCAGGTCCGGGTGCGTGGTCTTGCGATGGGCCACATAGGTCGGATAGTCCGGCACGCCGACCATCAGGCGGGCCGTCTGAACGACAATCTCGCACACGAACCGGACCCGCGTCGCGACCGCTTCGGTGGTTATCGTCCGCGTAGCCGCCGCGCCGGCCGGTTGGCCCGCGGCCCCGGTCTCCCCAAGGTCGGTCCCGACAGCCTCGGTTCCGCCGGGCTCGGTTCCGACAACCTCGGTCTCGACAGGCCCGGTCCCCCCGGGCTTGGTTCCGACAACCTCGGTCCCGGCCTTCTTTACCCGAGCGATCCCCGCCGGCGTTGCCCCTGCACCAGCGGCGTCAGCCCCCGCGGCCTGCGAGCCTGCCGTTTCAGTCATCACCGGCGGCCATCGCGGCACCCGAAATCTCGACCGTCGTATCGCGCGGATTACGGAGCGCTTTGCGGGCATCCGCCACACCGTAGACCACCACGATCAGGACGATGGCCACGAACAGCCCGGCGAGGCCGGCATCCAGATAGTCGTTGAACACAATCCGGTTCATCTCGTGCAGGGTCTTGGCCGGCGCCAGGATTTTGCCTGCGGCGACAGCGTCGCCGAAGCGTTGGGCATGGGCCAGGAACCCGACCGCGACGTTCGAGCTGAACACTTTCTCGAGCCCCGCGGTCACGGTGCACAGCACCAGCCATGCGGTCGGCACGATCGTGACCCAGGCCACCCGATGCCGCTTCATCTTGAACAGCACCACCGTGCACAGCGTCAGCGCGATCGCTGCCAGCATCTGGTTGGCGCTGCCGAACAGCGGCCACATCGTCCAGATCCCGCCCAGCGGATCGATGACCCCCTGATACAGGAAGTAGCCCCACAGGGCGCAGGCGAGGCCGGAGCCGATGATGTTGTTGGCCCAGGACTCGGTCGCCCGGAACGCCGGGATCACATTGCCGATCAGGTCCTGGATCATGAAGCGGCAGACCCGGGTTCCGGCATCGACGGTGGTGAGAATGAACAGCGCCTCGAACAGAATGGCGAAATGGTACCAGATGCCCGCCAGCGCGGAACCGCCGAGGAAGCCGGACAGAATGCTCGCCATGCCCACGGCCAGCGTCGGCGCGCCGCCGGTGCGCGACAGGATCGTGGATTCGCCCACTTCGCGCGCCACCTGGGTCAGGATGTCGGGCGTGACGGCGAAGCCCCAGGAGCTGATCACCTCCGCCGCATGGCCCGGATCGGCGCCGATCAGTCCGGCGGAACTGTTCATCGCGAAGTAGACGCCGGGATGAATGACCGAGGCAGCGATCATCGCCATGATCGCAACCAGCGACTCCATCAGCATGCCACCGTAGCCGATGAAGCGGATCTGGCTCTCATTCTCGATCATCTTCGGCGTGGTGCCCGACGCGATCAGCGCGTGCCATCCGGACACCGAACCACAGGCGATGGTAATGAACAGGAACGGGAACACGCTGCCGGCCCAGACCGGTCCGGAGCCGTCGATGTAGCGGGTGATCGGGGCCATCTGCAGATCAGGATGCACGATGATGACGCCGGCGGTCAGCAGCAGGATGGTGCCGACCTTGAGGAAGGTCGACAGGTAGTCGCGCGGTGCCAGCAGCAACCAGACCGGCAAGACCGAGGCGACGAAACCATAGCCGATGACGATGAGAGCGAGCGTCTCGCCGCTGTAATTGAACCACGATGCGAGTTCGGGGGTTTCCGACACCGTGCGGCCATAGATCAACGCGGCGAGCAGCAGGGCGGCGCCGATCAGCGACATTTCAGCGATGCGGCCGGGCCGGATGAACCGGCTGTAGATGCCCATGACCAGCGCGATCGGGATGGTGCAGAACACCGTGAAGGTGCCCCAGGGGCTGCCCTTCAGCGCATTCACGACCACCAGGGCGAGCACCGAGAGGACGATGATGCAGATCAGCAGGATGCCGATGCCCGCAATGCCGCCGGCGACCGGCCCCATCTCGGCGCGAATCATGTCGCCCAGGGATTTGCCGTCGCGCCTGGTCGACAGAAACAGCACGGTCATGTCCTGCACCGCACCGGCGAACACGACGCCGGCCAGGATCCACAACGTCCCGGGCAGGTAGCCCATCTGGGCGGCCAGCACGGGGCCAACCAGCGGTCCGGCGCCGGCGATGGCTGCGAAGTGGTGGCCGAACAGCACGTATCGGTTGGTCGGAACGTAGTCGAGGCCGTCGTTATGGCGATAGGCCGGCGTGACCCGCTTGGGGTCGATGCCGAAGACCTTGCCGGTGATGTAGAGCGCGTAGAACCGGTAGGCGATGAAATAGATACATACGGATGCAATGACCAGCCAGGCGGCGTTCACCGGCTCCCCGCGGGTCAGCGCGACAACCGCGAATGACAACGCGCCCAGCGCCGCCACCGCGATCCACGCGAGCTTGGCTTGCAGCGTCACCTCGACCTCCAACAGCAGGATTTCGTCATTCACCTCGTGTCGCCGGACAACCGGACCCCACCGGCCTGTCACAGCGCTCGCGGGACGGCCCATCGCACGACGAGGCGTTTACCTGCATTGATCCAGATCATGTTCGCGGGGCGCGAGCCAACTACTCCATGATCGCGCGATGGTGTCCGGTGCGACAATGTCCGGTCGCACCGGAACCTCATGCGCGGGCTGCGGGCGTTTTCCGGCGGGCCGCCGATCCACTCTTGGCGCGCACACTGTCTTGGCGCGCACACTGCCGGCTGGCATCCTGCGCGACGTTCGTGATATCCATTTCGCCAGGCGTGCGATTTCGGGCGCGCCGCACATCAACCCGGCCGCGTGCGGTTCCACCGAGCCCGGCTGCACGCCGTCCCGCTGGCCCTGCTGGTGAACCTGCTGGGCGCAGTCCCGCCGGGTTCGGCCACGGGCACCCTCGCGACGGGTAGCGAACGCGCCACCTCCCGCGGAGCCGCCGCAGCGTCCTTGCGGTTGCGCCAGATCAACGCCGGGACGCGTGGGCTCTCCTAGGCTACCTGACAAGGGTTCAACCATGGAAAACAGAAGTATGGCCACAATCGATGCCGAGCCCAGGGCGTCAACAGAGACCATTGCGCCCGTGGCACGGGAACAACTGCCGGCCGTGCTGCCGCCGCCAAAGGCCAGACCGCCCGAGCGGCACTGGCTGCGGCGCTCTCTGCTGGCTCTCCTCCTGCTCGTGGCCGGCATTGGCGGAGCATACTGGTGGCTGCATCCGCGCGCCGGTCTGCCGCCCGGGATCGCCTGGAGCAACGGCCGCCTTGAAGCTGACGAGATTGATATCGATACAAAGTTCGCGGGGCGCATCGCCAAGCTGCTGGCCGATGAAGGCGATCTGGTAAAGGCCGGCCAGGTTGTCGCTCTGATGGATACGCAGGATCTCCAGGCCTCGCTGAACAAGGCCGCGGCGCTGGTTCTGCAGGCGCAGCACACGCTGGTCGAGGCACGGGCCACCCTGGAGCAGCAGAAGACCACGGTGCTGCTGGCCCAGCAGGAGCTTGATCGCGCACGGTTCCTGGTCCCCAAGGGCTTCGAGACCAAGGAGGTGCTGGATCAGCGGCAGCAGCAGCTGAATGGCGCCATCGCCGGGCAGGACGCCGCGATCGCGCGCGTCAGTCAGGCCGAGTACGCCTTCCAGGCTGCCACCCACGATGTGCAGCTGTACCAGGTCAATATTGCTGACAACTCGCTGATCGCACCACGCGAGGGACGCATCCAGTACCGCGTCGCGAACGTGGGCGAGGTGCTGGCGGCCGGCGGCAAGGTCTTCACCATGCTGGATACCGCCTATGTCTACATGGACATCTACCTGCCGACACTGGACGCCGGCCGCGTCAGGCTGGGTTCCGACGCCCGCATCGTGCTCGACGCCTATCCCGGCCGGCCGGTGCCGGCCGAGGTGACCTTCGTCGCCTCGCAGGCACAGTTCACGCCGAAGGACGTCGAAACCAAGGACGAGCGAGACAAGCTCATGTTCCGGATCAGGGTGCGGATCGACCCCCGGTTCCTGGACACGCGCGTGGCGCTGGTGCGCAGCGGATTGCCGGGCCTGGCCTATGTCAGGACCGATCCTGCGGTGGCCTGGCCTGCCTCGCTGCAAGCGGACCCGAAGCAGGTGCCGACGCCAGACGCACAGCCGCGAGGCACGCCATCCCCTCAGACGGATTCCACGCAGGCGATCGCGCCGCAGGGGAACGCGGCCCAGGGGAACACGACCCAGGGGAACACGACCCAGGGCAACGCGGCCCAGGGCAACGCGGCCCAGGGGAGCGCCCGACAGAGCGACGCTCCGCACGGAACGCCGCTGCGATGAGCCTGGGCACCGCCCTCGCCGCCCGCCTCGATACCGTCTCACTGCGCTACGGCAAGGCGACCGCGCTGGACGACGTGACGCTGGAATTGCCGGCCGGCTGCATGGTCGGGCTGATCGGACCGGACGGCGTCGGCAAATCGTCGGTACTGAGCCTGATCGCCGGTGCGCGGCAGATCCAGTCCGGCTCGGTGCACGTCCTTGGCAGCGACATGGCGGACGCCGCGCAGCGGGCGAGGCTGTGCCCGCGCATCGCCTTCATGCCGCAGGGGCTCGGCAAGAACCTCTACCCCGACCTCAGCGTCCGCGAGAACATCGCGTTCTTCAGCCGCCTGTTCGGCCAGTCCGCCGCGGAACGGGCGTGGCGCACCACCGAACTTCTGGCCGCCACCGGGCTGACGCCATTCGCAAGCCGTCCCGCCAAGAACCTGTCGGGCGGCATGCGCCAGAAGCTCGGCCTGTGCTGCTCATTGATCCACGACCCCGACCTGCTGATCCTCGATGAGCCGACCACCGGCGTCGATCCGCTGTCGCGCCGGCAGTTCTGGGAACTGATCGACCTGATGCGCTCGCGACGCCAGGGCATGAGCCTGGTGGTGGCGACCGCCTACATGGAAGAGGCGGAGCGGTTCGACGCGCTGGTCGCGATGAACGCCGGGAAAGTTCTGGCATCCGGCTCACCCGCCTCGCTCAAGCAAACCACCGGGGAGGCGACGTTGGAGAACGCGTTCGTCGCCCTGCTGCCCGCCCGGATGCGGGCCGGCCACAAGGCCATCCAGATCCCGCCACGTGACGCCGGCGACGGCGAGCCGGTGATCGTCGCGCGCAACCTGACCTGCCGCTTCGGCGACTTCACCGCGGTCAACGGGGTGAACTTCACCATCCAGCGCGGCGAGATCTTCGGTTTCCTCGGCTCCAACGGCTGCGGCAAGACCACCACCATGAAGATGCTGACCGGCCTGCTGCCGGCGACGGAGGGGGAGGCGCTGCTGTTCGGCCGGCCGGTCAACGCCGATGACCTGAGTGCGCGCAACCGTGTCGGCTACATGTCGCAGTCGTTCTCGCTCTACACCGAACTCACGGTGCGGCAGAACCTGGCGCTGCACGCGCATCTGTTTCATCTGCCCTCTGCC
This sequence comes from Rhodopila sp., assembly GCA_036398735.1. Lineage (GTDB taxonomy): Bacteria > Pseudomonadota > Alphaproteobacteria > Acetobacterales > Acetobacteraceae > Rhodopila. Next base: position 6,922 of record DASWON010000343.1, on the reverse strand, counting down.
ATGGCGGCAGACCGCATCGCGCGCCTGACCGAACGTTTCGGCCTGACCGAATATCTCAACGACCGCACGCTGGACCTGCCGCTCGGTATCCGCCAGCGACTCTCGCTGGCCGTGGCGGTCGTTCACGGACCGGAACTGCTCATTCTGGATGAGCCGACCTCCGGCGTCGACCCGCTGGCGCGCGACGGGTTCTGGGAGCTGCTGATCGACCTGTCGCGCAACCAGGGTGTGACCATCTTCATCTCGACCCATTTCATGAACGAAGCGGCACGCTGCGACCGCATCTCGCTGATGGATTCAGGGCGTGTGCTGGCGACCGACACACCGGCGGGGCTGGTCGCATCGCGCCACAGCGCCACGCTCGAAGATGCGTTCATCAGCTACCTCGAAGAAGCGACGGGGGCACGCGCCGCGGCCCCGGTGGCGCCCCTCACCACGACAGCGCGGCGCCAGGACGGCCCCCGCACCTGGTTCAGTCCGCGGCGGCTGTTCGCGTACACGATCCGGGAGACGCTGGAGTTGTTGCGCGACCCGATCCGGCTCGGCTTTGGGCTGTTCGGCACGGCGCTGCTGATGCTGGTGTTCGGCTTCGGCATCTCCACCGATGTCGACAACCTTTCATTCGCGGTCCTCGACCGCGACCAGACACATGAAAGCCGAGCCTATCTGGAGGAACTGAGGGGGTCGTCGTATTTTATCGAGAAGGCACCGATCGTCGACTATTCCGATCTGGAGCGGCGGCTGCAGAACGGCGACCTGAACGCCGGCATCGAGATACCGCCCGGTTTCGGCCGCGACATCAACCGGGGCCGGCCGGTGTGGCTGGACGCCTGGGTGGACGGCGCGATGCCGTTTCGGGCGCAGACCATACGCGGCTATCTGCAAGGCGTTCACCAGCTGTATCTGGTCGATCCCGCGATCAAGACGACGGCCGCGGCATCGGCGGCGCCGGCGAACATCCAGGTCAGGTTCAAGTACAACCAGGATTTCGACAGTATCTACGCCATGGTGCCGTCGACCATTTCGATGCTGCTGGCCCTGTTTCCCGCAATCCTGATGGCGCTCGCCATCGTGCGTGAAAAGGAACTCGGTTCGATTACCAATCTTTATGTCACCCCGGTCACCCGGATCGAATTCCTGCTCGGCAAGCAACTGCCGTACGTCGCCGTCGCGATGGTCAACTTCGCGATCATGTTCCTGATGGCTCTGTTCATCTTTCATGTGCCGCTCAAGGGCAGCTTCCTGGCGCTGGGGCTGGGCGCGCTGATCTATGTGATCACGACGACGGCCTATGGCATGCTGGTCTCGGCCTTCACCAATACGCAGATCGCCGCGCTGTTCGGCACCAGCATCCTGACCGTGCTGCCGGCGACGCAGTTTTCCGGCATGATGACGCCGGTGTCCTCGCTGACCGGGGCGGCGCAACTGATGGGCCGCGGCTTCCCCATGAGCTACTTCGTGCCGATCAGCGTCGGCGCGTTCACCAAGGGTCTCGGTTTCGGCGACCTCGTGGGCAACCTCGCCGGCCTGGCAATTTTCGTTCCGGTTCTGATCGGCCTCAGCCTGTTGCTGCTGCGCAAGCAGGAACGTTGAGCCAGAACGATGCGCAAGCTTTCCAACATCTTCTGGCTCGGCACCAAGGAACTCCGCAGCTTCATGCACGACTTCGTCCTGCTCGGACTGGTGGTCTACGCATTTTCCTTCGCCGTGATCGCCCAGGCGCGAAGCAACTCGCAGGAACTGAACAATGCCTCTCTCGGCTATGTCGACGAGGACGGATCGGAACTGTCGCGGCGGATCATGAGTGCATTCCTGCCGCCTTACTTCAAGCCGCCGCAACCGGTCGCGGAGCGGGATATCGCGGCGTTGATGAACGAGGGGAAATACACGTTCGTGGTGGATATTCCGCCGCATTTCCAACGCGACGTGCTTGCCGGGCGGCGCCCTGACCTGCAGCTCAATGTCGACGCGACGGCGATGGTGCAGGCCGGACTCGGGTCCGGCTACGCGCAGCAGATCATCACCACCGAGGTTGCCAATTTCGTATCGCGCGCGGAAGGGGTGCCGTCCGGGACGGTCAATCTTGTCGTGCACATCGCCTTCAACCCGAATGTCACGACCGCATGGTTCACCAGCGTCATGGGGATCATCGGCAACGTCACCATGCTGGCGATCATCCTGGCCGGGGCCGCGATCATCCGCGAGCGTGAGCACGGGACGATGGACCATCTGCTGGCGATGCCGCTGACGCCGTTCGAGATCGCCATGTCCAAGGTGTGGGCGAACGGCCTGGTCATCACGGTGGCGGTCGGACTCTCGTTGTACATCGTAGTGCGGGCCATGCTCGGGATTCCGATTGCCGGATCGATACCGCTGTTCATGGTCGGGGTGGTGATCTACCTGTTCTTCGCCACCGCGATCGGCATCTTCCTCGGAACCGTTGCGCGCTCGATGCCGCAACTCGGCTTGCTCTACATGCTGGTGTTCCTGCCGATGAACATGCTGTCGGGCGCGAACACGCCGCTCGAGAGCATGCCGCGATGGCTGGGCATCGTTATGCAGGCGTCACCATCGACCCATTTCGTATCCTTCGCGCAGTCGATCCTGTATCGTGGCGCCGGCCTCGGCGTGGTGTGGCCGCGGTTCCTGGCCACCGCGGTCATCGGCGGCCTGTTCTTCGGCCTTGCACTGCTGCGCTTCCGTTCCGTGGCCGCTCGCTCGAATTGAGACAAATCAATGCCGCGTCGCGCCTTTCGGCGTCCACTCGCGGCATCAAGGATCATCATCACAGGAGGGAGACATGACACTAACCGCCGCCGACATCATGACGACGAACGTCAAGACCGTCCGCCCCGAAGCATCCGTGGCCGAAATCGCCAGGCTGCTCAGTGACAACAATATCAGCGCCGTGCCGGTGTGCGACGACCAGGGTGTGGTCGTGGGCATGCTCAGCGAGGGCGACCTGTTGCGGCCGGTTGGCCAGGAGCATGCGGCGAAGCGGGCCTGGTGGCTCAACCTGCTGGCCGAGGGCACCGATCTCGCGCCATCGTTCCTTGAGTGTATCAGTGTAGAGAACCAGCGCGCCGCCAATCTGATGATCGAGCCGGTGATCACCGCGACGCCCGACACCACCCTGCCGGAACTGGCGGACCTGCTCGTGCGCCATCACATCAAGCGCCTGCCCATCCTGCGCAGCGGCAAGCTGGTGGGCATCGTCAGCCGGGCCGATCTGGTACGAGCGCTGGCGCGCACGCCGGACGCGGTCGCCGAAGCGCTCTGAACCGGCAGGCGGGTTCGTCGCCATGTCGCAATCGCCGTCACCGTCCTTGGCGCAAGGCCGGATCGTTGCGCTGCGCGGCCCGGTCATCGACGTCGCCTTCGACTCCGGGGCGCTGCCGCTGATCGAGGAGGCGCTGCGGGTCGAATGGGACCGGCCCGGAGCGCTGACGGCAGAGGTGCAGAGCCACCTCGACAGCCGGACGGTACGGGCCGTGGCGCTGCAACCGACCGCGGGACTGCGGCGTGGGGCGGCGGTACGGGCCACCGGCAAACCGATCATGATGCCGGTTGGCGACGAAGTCCTGGGGCGTCTGCTGAATGTACTCGGTGAGGTCGGTGACAGCGGCCCGGCATTGCCGGATACCATGCTGCGCTGGCCGATCCATCGGCGCCCGCCGCCGCTTGCGGCGCAAGCCGAAGCCGGGGCGGTGTTCGAGACCGGCATCAAGGTGATCGACCTGCTGGTGCCGCTCGCGCAGGGTGGCAAGGCGGCGATGTTCGGCGGCGCCGGCGTGGGCAAGACCGTCCTGGTGATGGAGCTGATTCACGCCATGGTGGAGAAATATCAAGGAATTTCGGTGTTCGCAGGCGTCGGCGAACGGTCGCGGGAGGGCCACGAACTGCTGCACGATATGCGGGGTTCCGGGGTCCTGGCGCGCACCGTCCTCGTCTACGGCCAGATGAACGAACCACCGGGCGCGCGATGGCGGGTGGGGCTGAGCGCACTCACCATCGCCGAATACTTCCGCGACCAGAAGCGGCAGAACGTTCTCCTGCTGATGGACAACGTGTTCCGCTTCGTTCAGGCAGGCAGCGAGGTCTCGGGCCTGCTGGGCCGACTGCCGTCGCGCGTGGGCTACCAGCCGACGCTGGCCACCGAGGTGGCGGCGTTGCAGGAGCGCATCGCGTCGGTGGCCGGCGCCTCGATTACCGCGATCGAGGCCGTCTACGTGCCGGCCGACGACTTCACCGACCCGGCGGTGACCGCGATCTCCAGCCATATCGAAAGCGCGATCGTGCTGTCGCGCGGCATGGCCGCGGAGGGGATCTATCCCGCCGTCGATCCGCTTGCCTCCTCGTCCGTCCTGCTCGACCCGCTGGTCGTCGGACACGAGCACTATGCCATCGCCGAACGGGTGCGCGAGACCCTGGCGCACTGGCGCGAGTTGCGCGACGTGATCGCGCTGCTGGGGACGGAGGAACTCGGCGCGCAGGACCGCCAGATCGTCACCCGGGCGCGGCGTCTGCAGCGCTTTCTCACCCAGCCGTTCACCGTGACGGAGGCCTTCACCGGCATCGCCGGCAGGTCCGTGAAGCTCGCGGACACGCTGGCCGGCTGCCGCGCCATCCTCGACGGCGAGACGGACGACTGGCCGGAAAGCGCGCTGTATATGACCGGCAGCCTGGAGGAAGCGCGCGCGGCACAGCAGGTTCAGGCGTCGCCCGGCGCCGTGACAGCGTCCGGGCCAGCGACGGCCACGCAGCCCAGGCCCGGGGCGGCCACGCAGCCCGGGCCCGGGACGGCCACGGATCCCGGGCCGGCGACGGCCACGCAGCCCGGGCCTGGGACGGCCACGGATCCCGGGCCTGGGACGGCCACGCAGCCCGGCCCAGCGACGGCCACGCAGCCCGGGCCGGTGTCGCCAGACGCAACAAAGCGGCCGGCATTGGCCGCGGCCAGCGGGGCGACGTCAGCCACGAATGCGGCCGCAACGGCCCCGCCGACCACCACATCGGCGGCGGGGCCTATAAGCGACAGGGCGCCGGCGAGCGCCAGCGCGCCCGTGAGCGGCAGGGCGCCCGTGAGCAACGAGCCACCCGTCAGCGGCAGGATGCCGGCGCCATGAGACTGCTGATCACCGACCCGACCGCCATCGTCGCCGACCATGCCGACGTGACGAGCCTGCGCGCCGAAGACGACAGCGGCGGCTTCGGGGTGCTGCCCGGTCACGCCGATCTGCTGACGGTGCTGCCGATCTCGGTCGTTTCGTGGCGCCACGCCGACGGCAGGACCGCCCACTGCGCCGTCCGGCGAGGCGTGCTGACCGTGCAGGGTGGCGACCGGATCGCGATCGCCACGCGAGAGGCGGAGCGCGGCGATGACCTCGATGCCCTGGAAGCGTCGGTGCTGGTGCGGTTTCATGCCGAAGCCGAGGCGGAGCGGGCCGGACGCGTCGCCGGAGCGCGGCTTCACACCGAGGCAATTCGGCGGATCATCGCGGCGCTGCGTCCCGAACGGCCGATTGATGACGGCATATGACCGGCGAACCGGACACGGGCGGCAACAGCGGCGGCGGCCGCCCCGATGCGGACCGGCGCGCGGCCGAGGAGCCGGACGGAATGCTGCGGTCGGTGCGGCAGCGGCGATCGCGCTATCAGACGTGGCTGCGGGAGGGGGAGCCGTCGCTGGGGCGTTATCTCGCGCAGGTCGGCGTGCTGGGCTGGGCGATCGTGGTGCCGACACTGCTCGGCGTGTTCCTGGGACGGTGGGTCGATCAGCAGCTCGGCACGGGGATCTTCTGGACCGGACCGCTGCTGCTGCTCGGCCTCGGCCTCGGCTGCTGGTCCGCATGTAAATGGATGCACGGGACATGATCACGCGGGACATGCTCACCGGCACATCGTTCGTGGCGTTCGGATTACTGGCGGGCATGCTGCATTTCGGGCTGCTGCGCTGGAACACGACGTTCTACGCGCGTGCCGGAAGGATCGGGACAGGTGTCGCGCTGCAGTTCGTGCGCGTCGGCATACTCGGCGCGCTGCTGGCGGCGGCGGCTCGGTATGGCGCGTTGCCGCTGCTGCTGACGGCGCTGGGCGTGCTGATCGCCCGACCCGTGGTCATGCGCCTGATGGCAGCCGCACCATGATCGGATCGCCGCTCGCGCTGCATGTCGCGTTCCGCATCGGCCCGGTTGCGATCACTACGCCGGTGCTGGCGACCTGGGCGATCATGCTGGTGCTGGCCGGTGGCAGCTGGCTGCTGACGCGCCGGCTGGCGGTGCATCCGAACAGCCGGCAGGCGGCGCTGGAGGTGGTGGTCGAAGCGATCCAGGCGCAGATCCGCGACACCATGCGCGTCGATCCGGCCCCCTATGTGCCGCTGATCGGCACACTGTTCCTGTTCATCTTCACCGCCAACTGGTCGTCGCTGGTGCCCGGCGTGGAGCCGCCGACGGCACATCTGGAAACCGATGCGGCGCTGGCGCTGGTGGTGTTCGTCGCGGTCATGGTCTACGGCATCCGTTCGCGTGGACTGCTCGGGTATTTCGCGACCTTCGCCGAACCCAGCGTGCTGATGATCCCGCTCAACCTGGTCGAGACGATCACGCGCACCTTCTCGCTGGTGGTGCGCCTGTTCGGCAATGTCATGAGCGGTGTGTTCGTGGTCGGCATTGTCCTGTCCCTGGTCGGACTGCTGGTGCCGGTGCCACTGATGGCGCTCGATCTGCTGACCGGCGCGGTGCAGGCCTACATCTTCAGTGTCCTGGCCATGGTCTTCATCGGCGGCGTCCTGAGCGACGCGCATGCAACGACACCCGCGAACGCGGCGCTTGCGACCCCGGGGGCGACGACGCCTGCGAGAGCGACATCAGCGCCAGTGACACCGGCGAGAGTAACACCGGGGCCAACGACATCGGCGAGA
>DASWON010000342.1:0-6738 GCA_036398735.1 Rhodopila sp. | reverse complement strand
CCGCCGGTCACGCCGATGTCGGTCATCAGCGCCTCGCCCGGCCCGTTGACCACGCAGCCGATGATCGAGAGCGTCAGCGGCGTCTCGATGTGTCCCAGCCGCTCTTCCAGCGTGCGCACCGTCTCGATCACGTTGTAGCCCTGCCGCGCGCAGGACGGGCAGGAAATCACCTTCACACCGCGATGGCGGATGCCCAGTGTCTTCAGCATGTCCCAGCCGACACGGACCTCTTCTTCGGGTTCGTCGGACAGCGACACCCGCAGCGTGTCGCCGATCCCGGCCCACAGCAGGGAGCCCAGGCCGATGGAGGACTTCACCGTCCCCATCCGCCGGCCGCCGGCCTCGGTGATCCCGATATGCAGCGGGTGATCGCAGACCTCCGCCAGTTGCTGGTAGGCGGCGACGGCGAGGAACACGTCCGATGCCTTGACGCTGATCTTGAAGTCATGGAAGTCGTGCTGCTGCAGGATGTTGGCATGATACAGCGCGCTTTCGACCAGCGCTTCCGGGTTGGGCTCCCCGTATTTCTCCAGCAGGTGCTTTTCCAGCGATCCCGCGTTGACACCGATGCGCATGGAGCAGCCGTGGTCGCGCGCGGCCTTGACCACTTCCTTGACGCGCTCGTCGCTGCCGATATTGCCGGGGTTGATGCGCAGACAGGCCGCACCGCTCTCGGCGGCTTCCAGCGCACGCCGGTAGTGGAAGTGGATGTCCGCGACGATCGGCACGTCCACCTGGCGGACGATGTCCTTCAAGGCGAGCGCACTTTCCTGGTCGGGGCAGGAGACCCGGACGATGTCGACCCCCGCGGCCTCAGCCCGCTTGATCTGAGCGACCGTTCCCGCGACGTCGGTGGTCAGCGTGTTGGTCATCGTCTGCACGGTGATCGGCGCGCCATCGCCCACCGGAACCTTGCCGACATAGACCCGGCGAGACTTGCGCCGGACGATTTCCTGGTACGGACGGTAGCTCATGCAAGGTCTCCTTCGAGGCACGCGGGCGGGCGCGAAGGTCCCGGTTTCGCGAGACCGAACCCATTATGGGGTCTTTGACTGCGATCCGCTACTGGCGCGGGCGCGACGAGGCAAGCTGTGGCGCGAGAGCAGCAGCCAGCTTGCCGTCCTTGATCTGGTCCGGATCGAGCGGCATGTCCCGCCGCACGGTCCCTGACCCACCAAGGCTCGGGGTCGGTGCGCCGTCCACCAGAAGATCGGTCCCGCCGGCATTGCCAGTTGTCAACAGCAAATCCGGCCGTGGCGGCACCGGCCAGTTCTCTCCGGCTTTCAACGTCCGGTTCAGCAGGATCGCGCCGCTGCGGTCCTTGACCAGCAGCCAGGCGTCGGCGGAGGCGCGTACGACAACGCGAGAAGCGTCCGCGGCGAGGGGCGCTGCGGGCGCCACGGAGGCCGACAGGCCGGAAGCCGCCGCGTCATCCGGCAGGTGGGTGGGCAACTGTGCCGCCGCGGCGGAGGTGGGGGAAATCGCCACGACCGGGGGTGCCGGATTGGCCACCACCTCCGGTGTGGCCGGGTCAGCCAGTACGATCCGCGGGGCGCCGGCAGCGGAATTCTCCGGGGCGGCGCCTGGAACCGGCGTGGCGGATGCGACGGCGCTGGATGCCGGCGGCAGCGCCTGCTCCGCCAGCGGAGCCAGCCGTTCCGGAATGGCCGTCACTGTCTCGGCGGGCAGGCGTCCCTCACCGGAAAGCCGATACCAGCCGGCATAGGCGCCGACTGCCAGGACGACACCCAGCAGCAGCACCGCACCAGCGGGAAGACCGCGCTCAGGCATCGGAACCGGGAATACGAGTTCGGTACGTCGGCAGAATGCCGCCGCCTCCGTCCTGAAGCGGCGCACCATCTCTTCGGCGTCCAAGCCGAGAGCACCGGCGTAGGTGCGGACAAAGGCCAGCGCGTAAGCGTTGCCTGGAAGCAGGGAGATGCGGCCCTCCTCAAGCGCCTCCAGATACGGAAGACGGATGCGCAGGCTCAATGCGACATCTTGCAGCGACAGGCCCAGACGTTCACGGGCCTCTCTTAGATCGGCACCGGCCCGCGCGGCCGCGGGCGGCTCCGTCACCAGTGGCGTGACGGTTGACATCATGCCCTTACTTTCAACCAGCTCAGACCTGCGTTCCTGCAGCACTGGCAGCCCCGTTCAAATGCCTGCATGTGGAGAAATCATGTCGGCCCCCCCGTTCCGGGGACGACGACTGGCTTCTAGACCACACGATAAGTTTTTCCAACGGCATAAATTGGATCCAGTTCCGCATCGCGGCGACTCCGCGACAACATACAGCGATATTATTCCGCTCCGTGGCTCCAAGGTTACATGGCGCGGGTGCGGTCAGGCGATGATTGCCTGTTCACGCGCCCAGGTTGCAACCGGCTCCCGCAGGCCGAACCCGCCGCCACGCCGGATCGCGGCCAGCACGGATTGAAATGCCTTCAGGTCAACCTGAGCAAACATCGCCTTGATAGGCAGAATTGCGCTCGCCGGCATCGACAGCGTCCTGACGCCCAGCGCTGCGAGCACCAATGCCTCCAACGGCCGCGACGCCGCCTCGCCACAGACGGAGACCGGCACGCAAGCGCCTGCGGCTACAACTACGAGTTGTTCCAACATATCCAGGACCGGCTGCGACAGAAAGTCGTAGCGGTCGTAGAGAGACGGTGTCCCCCGGTCGGCGGCGAAAAGAAATTGCAATAAATCGTTAGAACCAACGGATATGAAATCAGCCTCTTTCACAAGCTCCGGGAGTTGCCACATCAACGCCGGCACCTCCAGCATCGTGCCGATCTGCAATGTCCCTGGAGACGGCCGGACGCGCTTTGCCTCGGCCTGCAGCAACGCCCGGGCGGCACGAAACTCCGCCACCGTCGCGACCATGGGAAACATCACCGACAGGTCCCGGCCGCCCGCCGCCAGCAGGAGTGCCCGTAACTGCCGCCGCAGCAGGGCCGGCCGATCGAGCCCAACCCGCAGCGACCGCCATCCCATCGCCGGGTTTTCCTCATCGGTCACCGTCCCCGGCAGCAGCTTGTCCGCGCCGAGGTCCAGGGTGCGGAATATGACCGGCTTGTCGCCCGCCTCATCGAGCACGCGTGAATAGATCGCCGCCTGTTCGGCGACGTCCGCGACCGAACCGCGGGCGAGCATGGCGATTTCCGTGCGGAACAGGCCGATACCGTCAGCGCCGGTGCGGGCGAGCTGCGGCAGCTCCAGACTGAGGCCGACATTGAGCATCAGCTTCAGCGGGACGCCGTCCGCGGTGATCGCCGGGCGGCCACGCCACGTCGCCAGTTCGGCGTATTTGGCGTTACGGGACTCCTGCGCCCGGATGTAGGCCTGCCTGACCTCGGTTTCCGGACGCAGGATGAACTGCCCGTCGTCGGCGTCGACCACCGCGTCGTCACCCTGTTCGGCGCTGTCCAGCATGCCACGCAGGCTGCCAATTGCCGGAATCCCGAGCGCACGCGCCAGGATCGCGGCGTGTCCGGCAGGACTGGCCTCCTCGATCGCGACACCGCCGATGCCGCGGGCGTGCCAGTCCAGCAGCTCCGCCGGACCCAGGCGCCGTGCCAGCAGAATGGCCCCCGCAGGCACCGGTGCCCGCGGAGCCTCGCCGGTCAGCGCGGTGAGCAAGCGGTTGGCAAGATCTTCCATATCGGCGAGGCGTTCGCGCAGATAGGCGTCGCTGATCCGTCGCATCCGGTCATGCAGTTCGCTGGCGACACGCTGCACCGCGGCCTCGGCCGTCATCCCGCCGCGGATCACATCGGCGACGCGGCGCAACCAGCCGGCATCGGAGGCCACCAGACGATAGGCCTCCAGCACCTCCCGCGAGGCGCTGACCTCGGCCGCGCCACCGCCGCTTGGCACATCGGCGAACAGGTCGTCCAGGCCGCGCTGCATCCGGTCGACCGCCTGATCAAGCCTGGCCTGTTCGGCATCCGGGTCGTCGGCCAGCAGGCGGATCACCGGCCGGGCAGCACGCAACAGGACAACCGGACCAACGGCGATGCCGGCCATCAGCGGCGTGCCGGTAAACAGGCGTGGCACCGTGGCGCCCAGCCCTTCAGGTGATCCGTCCGTAGCGCCGCTGCCGGACAGCATCTCCGCGAGCAACATGGCGACGGTTTCGAGGTCGTCAACTTCAGGTTCGGTGAAATTGCGCGGCGTGCGGTTCTGCACCACCAGCACGCCCAGTGTGCGGCCGGAGCGGCGAACGGGCACCGCGAGCATGGAGGCAAACGGCTCCTCGCCGGTTTCCGGGCGGTAGGCGAAGGCCGGATGATTCTGCGCATCCGGCAGGTTCATGACCGTGCCGGTGGCGGCACACAGGCCGACAATACCTTCGCCCACATGCAACCGCGTGCGGCCGATGGCGGTTGGGTTAAGTCCCTCGGTCGCGGCCAGTTCCAGGATGTCGCCGGGCCGCTGGACGTAGACCGAGCACACTTCGCTTACCAGTTCGGACGCCACAAGCCGGACGAGCACCGACAGGGGCGCTGAGCCATGCGCCCGAAGCGTCCGCAGCCGCGATAGCAGGCGTCTAGGCCCTGTCATTCGGCACGAGCAATACAGCCGCAACGGTCATTCCGCTATTGCCCTCCTTCCTGCTCCGACCGGTCAATACGGGAATGGCATGGCCGAAACATGGCTGCCTCGTCTACGGGGCTCCGCACGAATAAGGAAGGCCGCAATCAGCCGATTTACATTGATCCAATCGCTCGGCCGCGCCGCATCCCTCCCGTTACGTCAGCGGGCCTTCCGCGCCCTGTGCCTAGTCGTAACGGGATGCGGCATGCGCCCGGCGGCCGGATGGCCGGCGCTCTTACGTCATGCGAACACCTCACCAAGCCGCCGGATGGAACCGAGGACCTTTTCCTGCTCGAGACCCGGCCACTGGGTGCGCATGATGAAGTGATCGACGCCCAGCAGTTCCACGTAGCGCGCGATTTCGTCCTTCACCGACTCTTTGTCGCCGATGATGAAGCGGTCACGGGCGAAATCGTCGAAACTGGTGCCTTCGAGCGGGCTGGTCATCCCCCAGGCAGCATAGGCCGCATACTTATATTCCAGCGCGGCCTTACACTCCGCATACGCCGAGGCACGGCTGCTGCCAACATAACATTCACGCGCAATCGGGAATTCCGCCGGTATGCGTCCATACTCCTTCAGCGCGGCGCGATAGGTGTGCATCTGCGGCGTGATCTCCTGGATCGAAGAGGCGTTGGCGATCAGCCATGCGTCGCCGATGCGCGCGGCGCGGCGCACGGCTGAGTCGACAAGCCCGGCGATATAGATCGGTGGCCCCCCGGCACGCACCGGCCGGAGGCTGATGCCCGCATCGCGGACGGTGAAGAACTTGCCCTCGTGGGTGATCTTGCCGCCGGCCCACAGCTTGCGCATCAGCGTCACGCTTTCCGAGAAACGCCCGGCCCGTTCTGCCAGCGGGATCCCGAACGCGGTGAACTCCGGCTCACGATAACCCAGGCCGGCTCCAAGGATGTAATTCCCGCCGGTCAGCACATCCAGCGTGGCGGCTTCCTCCGCGACGTGCATGGGGTTGAGCAGGGGCAGGATCAGGATGTTCGGGCCGATCGCCATGCCCTTCGCTTCGGCGGCGAGAAACGCCATCGCAGGCATGATCTGCAGCATCTGCATCGGTTCAGTCAGCCAGTGGTGCGGGAACCAGAGCGACTTGAACCCCGCGTCGCGCGCCACGCGCACCTGTTCGACCAGCGCCGGGATCTGCGCCGGCACGTCAACCTCCTCCGGATACTGTGTATTGATGAACAGCCCGACCTTCATCGTCGTGAACTCCGTTTGGCTAAATGGTTGGTGGTGTCTTGAATTGGCGAGATGGTTGGTGGTGTCTTGAACCGCCGGTCCGCCATAGTAGGCGAAGCCCGGTTTCGCGTTACGCGCGCTGCATTGTCAGGCGCCTGCTGACCCTGCCGCCGGCGACTCGAGCGGCGAAGATCGGAGTTGGGCACTCGATCACCCGCCATTCGCGCCAACCTGCGACCCGCATGCGGCCGGCCGCCAGGCGGGCTTGAACCCGCACCGTCGCGGCGCCACATTTCCTGGCATGGATCCGCGCCGCGCCCCAGAACTGGATATGACCATCGACGGTGAGTTTGTCTCGCCGCGGACAGTGCCGCTTTCGACGCGCATATTCATGTGGGCGATCGTCGTAGCAGTCATTGCCGGCGCGCTTTCCATTGCGGCATTCGCCCTGTGGCTGGCGCTGCTGATCCTGCCCGTGGCGCTGGGTGCCGCGGTGGTCGCCTGGGCAGTGTTCCGTTACCGAATCTGGCGTATCCAACGATCGATGGCCACTCAGCAGAACGTCTGGCGCCCTTAGCTCGCCGATGCGCTGGCCCGGGCGACCGACGGACCCGGCGACCCATGATCCTGGGGCGGTACGTCCGAACGGCACTTACGACTTCATCTCGTTCGCAAGCAGCGTATAGGACCGCCTCCGGATTTCCGGATCGTGGAGGGTGGTGAGCACAGCGATCTCTTCGATGCCATGTTCGGCTGCCAGCGCCCGCAGTTTGGCCGCGACCACGTCGGGTGTGCCGTACATTGCCCGCGACCGCATGCGTTCAATCCGGGCGAGTTCCGCCTCCGAATATACGTGCGCGGCTGCCTCGTCGGGTGAGGCCAGTGCGGTGAACACGCCGCGGTCGCGGTTCAGCCGCCAGATCTCCCGCGATCGGAAAAGAT
>DASWON010000341.1:0-4487 GCA_036398735.1 Rhodopila sp. | reverse complement strand
CCATCAGCGGCGAGTGCAGCGCCGGCGTCACGTTCCACACGACGTAATAGCCGACGAAGCAGGCCATCAGGAAAATGGCCAGCAGGAAGATGAACGGATCGACCTCGGGCGCCACCGTCGCCGACAGGCCCATCGCCGCCGTCTTGGCATGGTTGGCGAGTTCCAGGGCGTTGCCGGCGAGACGCGCCGCCTCATCCGCCAGTTCGTTGGGGTTCATCTTGGACGGTCTCCGGACGTTCAGGCGGCTTGCTGGGGCAGAAAATTCGGATGCACGATGGCGCCGCCGCGGGTCAGCATGACGCCCTTCACGATGTCATCCGTCTCCGGCAGTTTCGGGACCTTGTTGTCCTTGTCCCAGAATGTGGTCAGGAAGGTCAGCAGGTTGCGGGCATAGAGCGATGACGAGGCGACCGGAATGCGTCCCGGCCAGTTGTTGAAGCCCAGGATGGTGACGCCGTTGGGTGTGGTCGTGCTCTGGCCTGGAACCGTGGCGGCGCAGTTGCCGCCGGCCTCCGCCGCCAGGTCGACGATGATGCTGCCGGCGCGCATGCTGTCGACCATCGGCTGGGTGACGATGACCGGCGCTCGGCGACCCATGACCAGCGCGGTGCAGATGATGATGTCGTTCTTGGCGACCGTCGAGGCCATCAGTTCGGCCTGCTTCTGGCGGAACGCGTCGCTCATTTCCCGGGCGTAGGCCCCGGTCTGGCCCGCCGTCTCGGCGTCCTCCACACCAACGAAGGTGGCGCCGAGGGACTTGATTTCCTCCTTGGCGGCCGGGCGGACGTCGGTGGCGGAAACGATCGCACCCAGGCGCCGGGCCGTGGCGATGGCCTGCAGGCCGGCGACCCCCGCGCCGATGACGAACACGCGAGCGGGCGGGACGGTCCCGGCCGCGGTCATCATCATCGGGAAGCCGCGCTGGAACGCGTTGGCGGATTCGATGACCGCCCGGTACCCCGCGAGGTTCGCCTGGCTCGACAGCACGTCCATCGACTGCGCCCGGGTGATCCGCGGCAGCAACTCCATCGCGGCGGTGTCGATGCCCGCTTCGGCAAGCGCCGGCACGAGGTCCGGGTCGGCGAAGGCGCCGGCTATGCAGACCAGCAGCGCGCCACGCGGGATCAGGGCTCGTTCCTCGGGACCCGGCGCCTGGACGGTGAAGACAATGCCGGCGCCGGCGAGGGTGGCTGCGGCGTCAGGCGCGATTTCCGCCCCGGCGGCGGCAAACTCGGAGTCGGAGATCGAGGCGGTGAGCCCTGCCCCGGCCTCAACGGCGACGCTCAGGCCCAGACCAATCAGCTTCTTGATGGTGTCGGGGGTCGCAGCCACGCGGGTTTCGGCAGTACGCCGTTCCTTCAGCACCGCAAGGCGCATGATGTCTATCCTTCGCGTACGGGGAGCGATCGAAGCGGGACGCGCGCCTGCTTCCCCAGACCATTTTCCGGGTCTGAATGCACGGTGGACGCGGCATGTGCAAGAGGGCAGCGGTCCGGCCGGGCCAGCGCGGATGCGGCGAATGGATCGCCGCACGCGGCTCCGGTGCGGCCGTAGCCAGCCGTTTCCGGACCACGTTCGACTGCGGCGGCGGGTTCGGCGCGAACAGAACCGTCTCCGCCGGCCGGCCCAAACGGCGCGGAGCCGAACGGCTTGGAGCCAAGCCGCATCAGCATCCCTCACGCGGCGGGCTTCGGGCCACTCCCTCCGCAGCCGCCTGCCCAGCCGCGCCGAACCTGGTGGTCGAACGCGGCCGGCGCTGTCTCAGCCGCCGGTCCGACCGGACTACCTGGTTGGAACGGTCGGATCATAGCGAGCTACCAGGTCAGCACCGTGGCAAAGGTCAGTCCCTGATATTGCGCATCGCGGGTACTCGAACCGGCAGCGCCGCTCCGGGTCGCGGTGCCAAGGGCTCCCTGGTTGAAGTCGTAGCCGCCCTGATGCCGGTGCGCGTACTGATATTCCGCGACCAGCTGGACCCCGGGCGCCAGTTTGTAGTTGCCACCGAACGCCACTTCATATTCGTGACGCTGTGAAACGCCGGCCAGGCGGGCGTCGCCCTGGCTATCGATGATCCCGAACGAGGTCCCGAGGACCAGGGGCCCATGGACGTAGGTCAGACCGGTCAGCACCGCGTTGGTCGAGGCGCCGCCGCTCGGGCGTTCGGCCAGCGCGCCATTCACCGCCCCGCCGATATAGTCGAGAGCGGCAGTGACGCTGAACGCCGTGACCGCGATGCCTGCCTTGTAGAAGCTCAGGTTGTCATACCGAAGTGCGGTCGCGCTGGCCGTGGGGGAAGGCCGCACATAGGCCGCGGTCGTCAGATCCTCCTTCCCCGCGGTCTCATAGAAACCATAAGTCTTGAAGTCGACCGCGCCGAACAGCCGCTGAAAGCGCAGGCCGACGGCCACCTGATTGATCCATCGGGTGGGGTCGTTGCCGGAGGAGACGTTGGTGCAGTTCGGCCCGGCCTGAGTGCACGTCGTGCTCTGGATCGGACTGGCTGTCGACGCGTTCGAAAAGGAATTGCCCTGGTTCGGGGCGTACTGCACGCCGAAGTCAAACCCGTAGAACTGAGGCGTCAGGTAGACAATCTTGTTGTTGCCATACTCCACGCCATTCTGTGTCAACCAGACGAAGGGTGGCAACACGCCGCTGGGCGCAGTCTGTACCGAACCACCGCCGCTGAAGACGCCGCCGCCGGCATCCCAGCAACCGGATGTGAAGACGCAGTTGTCGAACAGACCGAGCACGCCGTCCGTCTGGCCGATGCGGACGAGCCCGGCCCTGTCGAGTGCAAGGTAGCTGAAGACACGGCGAACGTAGATCGTTTCGGACGACGCATTGCCGCCCGGACTGGCGTCGCCACCCGTGGCGCCGCCGTTCGTCGTACCGGTCGTGGGTGCAAAGAAGTTTTGGCGCAGTTCGACCGATGCGCCGTAACGCAGACCATTCGCGGCCAGACCGTCGAAGCCGGGATACAGGCGAACGTAGCTGCCAATCCCGACCGGGTTCAGTTTGTAGCCGTTCGGCGTGCCGTTGGCATTGAGGCCTTTGTCGACACTGGTGAAATTGGCCGAGATGTCGGCTTCCACTCGCCCGTTCAGGTGGATGACGATGGTTCCCGGTGTGGGTACCGCAATGACGTTAGGCGCGTAGATGGTGCTGAGCGGCCCCGCGGCAGCCCCGCCCGACGGCGTATTGGCGACGCCCCAGGCATTGTTGTTGTTGTTGGAGGCTGGGCCAGCGCCGTACGGCGCGGCCAGCTGGCCCTGAGAAGGGTTGGCCGGGGTCTGGGCTTCGGCGACGGCCGCGGTTCCGACAAAAATTGCCGCACTCGCCAATAAGATGCTTCGCATTTCGATCTCCTGGTGGCTCGCAACCCAGCCATTTATTTCAAAACTTGTTGGAAATGAATTGTGCGGAATATGGTTGGCGTACATGTCATGGTCGCAAGCCGCACTATAAATCTGGTCAGTTTCCGAGGAAGTACGATTTCATGAACCGGCCAAGTTCAAATGAAACAGTGATATAATTGGCACTAATAGTTAATGACCGGTTAGCAAATGGTTAATGATTTATTTCTAGATAGTTAACGAGCCCGTGCCTTAATCAGGAACACAATCGCCCGGAAAGCCACCGGAGGCGGCCCCAGCCCGACATCCGCACGTCCAGGCCAAGTCACGACAAAGTCGACCGGGAACCCGGCCGCCGATGGCGCGATACGCCCGTACCGTGCTGCCATACGACGCCACGCTGCGGGTCCCGTCGCCAGACCGGAACGCCGGTCCCGGGCCAGCGCGCAGCAACAGGCTGATCAGCAGAACCGGCGCCTTCTCATGACGGCCGTTCGGGGACGTTCGCGCGGCCGGTTCATCCGAGCGAACCGGAGCGCCTGATGATATGACAACCGAGGCAGCGACCTAGCGGCGGTCCGGGCAAGCGCCGCCCGCCGTGCATGGCTATCGCCGCTCCGCCGTTCTGTCCTTGAGAGCGTAGAGTATAAGACGCCTGACCGAGAACAACGTCACCGGCGGGAACGACCCCTGTGCGCAGTCCGTAGCAATGATGCCCCGGCCCGAGCGCGCGCCTCGTGTGCAAAGATGCAACTGCGCAACCTGTAGCTGTCATGGGAGGTGGCCGCCCCTTTGTCTCGCCGACCGGCCCCGAGACCCCGCGCAGGCCGATCGCTGTTCCGACCGGACGGCCCGCGACGATCCGCTGCGCGCCGGCGACCTGATCGGTGCGGCCCACGCCGGATCCTCTTGGCTGAACTCAGATCCCGGCTGGTCACGCCACAGCGCCCGGTGCCGCCTGGGTTTAGCTTGGTCTACCCGGCGCATGGCGGGGCCGCAGATCCTGGACCGGACGGGTCCGGACCCTGCGCGCGGGTCATCGTCACATCCGGCCGAAAGCCCGCCGGCTTTCCCGCGCCGGCGAGGCTTCCGCGATCGACAGCGGCGGCGGCGATCAGCGCAATGTCGCTCCGG
>DASWON010000340.1:0-7911 GCA_036398735.1 Rhodopila sp. | reverse complement strand
TGCGCGCCCATGGCGGTCCAGGCCGCGCGCGCCGCCCCGGGCGCCCCCGGGCCATGCAACAGCCAGACCGGCACGGCATGGGCGGTGCGGCCAAGGCGGCTGTCCGGCGAATGCGACAGACGGCTGTCCATCACCACCCGCACCGGCTGATGCGGACTGCCCAGATCGCGGACCGACAGGTCCGGGTCGTCGGCCAGCGCCGTCCCCGCCCCGACCAGCACCGCGTCATGGGTCATGCGCAGCATATGGACATGCCGCCGCGCCTCGGCCCCGGTGATCCAGCGGCTGTCACCGCCCGCCGTCGCGATGCGGCCGTCGAGGCTGGTGGCGAGCTTCAGCGTGACAAAGGGCAGTCCCGCCGTCACCCGACGCAGGAACCCGGCATTGACCCGCGCGGCCCCGGCGCTCAGCACGCCCTCGACCACCTCGATCCCGGCGCTGCGCAGGATGGCATGGCCGCGCCCGGCGACACGGGGGTCCGGGTCGGTCAGGGCGGTGACCACGCGCGCGACGCCTGCGGCGACCAAGGCCTCGGCACAGGGAGAGGTCTTGCCATGATGGGCGCAGGGTTCCAGCGTCACATAGGCCGTGGCCCCGCGCGCGAGGTCGCCGGCCTGGGCCAGCGCCACGCGCTCGGCATGGGGCCGACCGCCGGGTTGCGTCCAGCCGCGCCCGACCACGCGTCCGTCGCGCACGATCACGCAGCCGACCGCCGGGTTCGGCCAGGTGCGCCCCAGCCCCCGCGCGCCAAGCCGCAGGGCATGGGCCATATGGTCGCTGTCGGTGGTCACCCCTGCCCGTCCCTCCGCGCCTGTCGCCGCCCCGGATGCGCTTGCGCCCCGGGGCAGGTCGCCGCCTACTCGTCCGCGGACGGCGCCGGCCGCAGTTCCGCGACGAACCGGTCGAAATCGCCCGCCGCCTGGAAGTTCTTGTAGACGCTGGCGAACCGCACATAGGCCACGGTGTCGATCCGCGCCAGCGCCTCCATCACGATCTCGCCGATGACCTTCGACGGGATGTCGGTGTCGCCAAGGCTTTCCAGCCGCCGCACGATGCCGGAAATCATCTGATCCACTCTCTCCGGGTCGATGGGCCGCTTTTGCAGCGCGATGCGGATCGAGCGTTCCAGTTTCGTGCGGTCGAAATCCTCGCGCTTGCCGCTGGATTTGATCACCACCAGGTCGCGCAGTTGCACCCGTTCATAGGTCGTGAAGCGTCCGCCGCAGGCCGGGCAGAACCGGCGCCGCCGGATTGCCACATGGTCCTCGGCCGGGCGCGAGTCCTTCACTTGCGTGTCGATATTGCCGCAGAAGGGGCAGCGCATGGGCGCTCTCCTGTCTTGATGTTTCGCCTGCCTCGTCGTTCCGGGGGTTTGCCCCCCGTGTATGGTCGGAAACTATAGGTTGGGCAGGCAGGCGCAGCCAGCGCGAAATCCCGCGCGGCATGTGCCTGTGGATACCTGTGGCCGCAATGACTCACGCGCGGCGCCCGGCGGACCGCCCCCGGCCGGCCGGATCAGTCGTCGAAAATGATCAGTTGTCGAAAATATCGAACGACTCGCAATAGAATTGCGCCGCCGCGACCGTGAAGTCGGGCCGTTTGGCTCCGCCGATGCGGGTGATACCGCTGTCGCTGGCCGCCCCTTCGGGCGAGGTGGAAAAGACGATCCCCTTGCCGGCACGGCGCGGCGGCTCGGAAATGCGCCAGATATGGGCGGCGGCGGGCAAGCCCAGCCTGCGCCGGGCGTAGTCCCCCGCCGCGCACCAGAAAGCCGTATCGCCCGACTGGCCGCGCCAGGGGATGTAAAAACGGCCATCCTCCAGCGGCTGAACCGTCATGCCGTTGACGGCCCAAAAGGCCGATGCCGGCCCCGACAGCATCAGCGCGGCAAGCGCGGCGGACAAAAGACGCATGGCAATCCCCACAAATGGCCCCCTAAACGGCAACGGCCGGGCCGGCGCCCCGGCCCGCCGCAGCGGGCAAAGCACCGGGGGCGGCGCGATCCGCCCCCGATACGGAGTCAGTGGCCCGAGCTTAGCGCAGGGCGCAGGGTCTCGTAAAGGAACCACACCCGCCGCTCGGCGGCGTCGATCCAGTTCTCGATCAGGCTGGCCGTCGCGCTGTCGTTGTGATCGTCGGCCACGTCATGCGCGGTGCGCAGTTCGACGACATAGGCGCGGTTGTCCTCCAGCAGTTCCGCCAGCATGTCCGAGGGCTCGACGTAATCGGCTTCGTTCGGCTTGACCGTGGTTTGCGCGGCGACCTGGTTGACAGATTTCAGCGTCTGCCCGCCGATCTTGCGCACCCGCTCGGCGATGTCGTCGGTCGCGTCGATGATCTGACCCGCCTGTTCGTCCAGCAGCAGGTGATAGTCGCGGAAATGCGGGCCCGAGACATGCCAGTGAAAGTTCTTGGTCTTGAAATACAGCGCATAGCTGTCGGCCAGCAGCCGGTTCAGCACCGCCGCGATGTCCTTGACGGCATTGTCGCCAAGATCGGTGGGGGTGTTCAGACGCCCCTGCGCCGGGGTCGGCTTGTCTTTGGGTTTTCTGGCCATGAGAGAACTCCTTCAAAACATGCTGTGGCGCGCCCCGACCCTGCGGGACGGCTCTGCGACTGATCTGGGCCGGAGCGGCGGAAAAGCAAGGGGGCGGTGCGGCTTGCGGGCAGGATTTGCGACAATCCCGCCCCCTTCGGCCGCCCTTTGCGGCGATACGCGAATGACGGTCGGCGCAACCGCCCCCACATCGCACGGCCCCCGCGCCCGCCCGAAACCAGGCGACGGCGGGGGGTTGCCGGGCGCCCGGTCACGGCATGGCCGCCCCGGGCGGTATCGCATCGCGCGACCTCGCCCCCCCTTGCCCCGGTCACAGCCCCTTGGACCGATAAGTCTCGGCCACCCGGCTGATCGCGACGATATAGGCCGCGACGCGCAGGTCGGTCACATCGTTGCGCCCGTGCCAGACCTCGCGCATCGACTGATAAGCGGTGCGCATCGTGTCATCCAGACCCGACCGCACCAGCGCCAGTTCGTCCGAGCCGGTCAGAAACTTGTCCTTGAAGTTCGGCTTCAACTCCCAGCCGAGGCCCTCGTCGCCCGAAAGCCGCTCAAGCTCCGCAACCAGCAGGCGCGAGCGCGCCTCTTCGGCGCGGCGCTGCATCCGGCCGAAACGGATGTGGGACAGGTTCTTGACCCATTCGAAATAGCTGACCGTCACGCCCCCGGCGTTGGCGTACATGTCGGGGATGATCACGATACCCTTCGCGCGCAGGATCTCGTCCGCGCCGAAGGTGATGGGGCCGTTCGCCGCCTCGATGATCAGCGGCGCGCGGATGCGGTCGGCGTTGCCCTTGTGGATCACGCCCTCCATCGCCGCCGGGATCAGGATGTCGCAGTCGTGTTCCAGCAGGCTCGCGCCATCCTCGACATATTGCGCGCCGGGGAAGCCCTTCACGCCGCCGTTCGCGGCGATCCACTGCTTCAGTTCCTCGATGTTCAGGCCCGAGGCATCGACCACCGCGCCGTCGCGTTCGATGGCGGCGACGATCTTCACCCCGTCCTCTTCCGACAGGAATTTCGCGGCATGATAGCCGACGTTGCCCAAGCCCTGGACCACCGCCGTCTTGCCGTCCAGCGTGCCCGACAGCCGCGCCAGCGCCACATCCTCCTTGTGACGGAAGAATTCCTGAAGCGCATATTGCACGCCGCGCCCCGTCGCCTCGACCCGGCCGCGGATCCCGCCGGAGTTCAGCGGCTTGCCCGTGACACAGGCCTTGGCATTGATGTCGGTGGTGTTCATCCGGGCATACTGGTCGACGATCCAGGCCATCTCGCGCTCACCGGTGCCCATGTCGGGGGCGGGCACGTTCTGCGCCGGATGGATCAGGTCGCGCTTGATCAACTCGTAGGCGAAGCGGCGGGTGATCAGTTCCAGCTCGTGTTCGTCCCAGGCGCGCGGGTCGATGCAGAGGCCCCCTTTCGAGCCTCCGAAGGGCGTTTCGACCAGCGCGCATTTGTAGGTCATCAGCGCGGCCAGCGCCTCGACCTCGTCCTGGCTGACATTGATCGCATAGCGGATGCCGCCCTTGACCGGCTCCATATGTTCGGAATGGACCGAACGATAGCCGGTGAAGGTCTCGATCTTGCCGCGCAGACGGACGCCGAAGCGCACCGTATAGGTCGAGTTGCAGACCCGGATCTTCTGCTCCAGCCCCGGGCTGAGGTTCATCAGCGCCGAGGCGCGATTGAACATCAGATCGACGGATTCGCGGAAACTCGGTTCACCCGTTACGTTCATGCCATACCTCCCTGGCCTTGCGGCGCGCCTGGCGCGCCGGCCCCGACCCTAACGCGCCGGATGCGAAAATCACGTCAATTCCGCCTGAGCGCCGGGCGAAGCGCGGCACGGCGGCAGAATCTCCGCCGTGGAAACTAGCGGTGAATTGATTCGTTTTTTCTATGGTTCTTCACCACCGCTCCGGCGGCATCGGTCGGGCGCTCGACGCCGGCCCCGCCGCGTGTCGCGGCGACAGTCACTCGCCGGTCAACAATGCCGCCCTTGCCGGATCAGTGTTTCCGGCAATGGCGGATTTTACCCGGCCCACATCGCCGCCCCGCCAGGATCGCCACATTTTCGCCCAGGCCGCAGACGTATCTGGCCGATGCAAATGCACTTGCGGCGCCACCGGGGATTCCCGTCCGCCAAAGAGGACCTGCCATGAGACGAGTAGATGCGCGTAACGAATGCAAGGCACGGCTGCCGCAACACCTGTTGCGGGCAGCCTGTCCCCGGATTGACCGCTTCGCACGGAATGAGGACGGCGCGCTGAGCTGGTTCAGCCTCATGCTGTTCTTCCTGATGATCCTTATGGGCGGGATGGCCGTCGATCTGATGCGGTTTGAATACACCCGCACCGCGTTGCAGCAGGTGACCGACCGCAGCGCGCTGGCCGCCGCATCGCTGAGCCAGGAGCTCGACCCCGTGGATGTGGTCGACGATTATTTCGAAAAGGCGGGGATGACGAAATTCCTCGACGGAACGACGGTGGATTCCGGGCTGAACTACCGCGAGGTCGCGGTGAACTCCTCCATCACGCAGAACCCCTATTTCATGCCGCTTCTGGGCATCGACCATCTGGGCGTGGTCGCGGCGGCGACCGCCGAGGAACGTATCACCAACATCGAGATCTCGCTGGTCCTCGACGTGTCGCGCTCGATGATCCTTTACGAGAACGGGAGTTCGAACCCGCAGAAACTGCGCAACGTCAAGAACGCGGCAAAGGCGTTCGTTGCGGACGTTCTGGCCAACGATTCCGAGAACCGGATTTCGATCTCGATCGTGCCCTACAACGGTCAGGTGAACCTGCTGCCGGCGCTGTACGCCAAATACAACGTCACCGACAAACACAACGTCACGGCGGTGAACTGCATCGACCTGCCCGCGAGCGTATACACCACGGCCGGGCTGTCGACCTCGCTCGCCATGCCGGCGACAGGCTATGTCGACACCTTTTCGGAACCCAGGGATGGCAACGGCAACGTCACGGCTTCCACGGTTACCAACACCTATTATGCCTCCACGAACACCAGCTACGGCACACCGGCCGAACTGAACCGCTGGTGCCCGCCGAAATCGGCCAACTATGTCCGGCTGCCGAGCAACAATGTCACCACGTTGCAAAACAACATCGAGGGGCTTGAGGCCATCGGCGCGACCTCGATCAACGCCGGCATCAAATGGGGCCTCGCCCTGCTGGACCCGGGTTCGCGCACCATGTTCTCGTCGCTTGCGTCGGCGGGGGCGATCCCGGCGAACTTCTCGGGGCGACCCTTCGACTATGACGACCCCGAAACCGCCAAAGTGATCGTGCTGATGACCAACGGGTCCAACTTCGCCGAACAGCGGTTGAACAACGCCGCCGCCCCCACTGTCGGTTACCGGACCGGCCTGTCGCCGATCTATTACAGCTCGTCCGACGGCAACTTTTCGATCTATCATGCGTCGAGATCCGGCGACAAATACTGGGTTCCCCATCGCAGCGAATGGTCCGCCACCGCCTGGAAGAGCGGCACGCAACTGACATGGCCGGAAGTCTGGACCAAAGTCCGCGCCAGTTGGGTCGCATGGCAGCTTTACGCCCGCGCGCTCGGCGGCAGCAACAGTACCACGCGGCTCTCCCAATATAAGAACACCATGGACGCCTTCCGCAGCGAGACCGATATCGACACGATGAACTCTCAGTTTCAGTCGATCTGCACGCTGGCGAAGAACAACAACGTCGTGATCTACGGCATCGCCTTCGAGGCGCCGTCTGCCGGCCAGGACCAGATCGCCAAATGTGCGGCCCAGGCGGGCGAACAGAGCAATCCGAAATCCTCGGCCTACTACTTCGAGTCGAACGGATCGTCGATCGGCACCGACTTCAAGACGATCGCCTCGAACATCTCGCAACTGAGGCTGACGCAATGATCCGCGCCCTCGCAAGGGCTTTGCGCCGCTTTGCCCGGGCCGAGGAAGGCACCTCCACGGTCGAGTTCGTGCTGTGCCTGCCCGTAGTGATGTTCGTCTTCATGGCCTCGTTCGAGGGTGGCATCGTCATGGTCCGGCAGGTTCTGCTGGAGCGGTCGACGGATGTGGTGATGCGCGAGTTGCGGCTTGGCCTGATCGAACCGCCGCCGACCGGCAGCACGAAAACCATGCACGACATTCTGAAGGACGACATCTGCGGCCAGGTCACGATGATGATCAACTGCCGCGGGCAGATCGCCATCGAGATCATCGCGGTCGATCGCAATACATGGACATTGCCCTCCGGCAACGCCCCCTGCGTCGACCGCCCGAAAGCGGTCCATCCCGTGACGACGCTGACGATCGGCCAGCAGAACTCGATCATGCTGGTCCGGGTCTGCGTGATTCAGGACGCGTTTTTTCCCTTCGTCGGCATCGGCAAATGGATCAAAATCAGCGACACCGACAAGACCGGCTATCGGGTCATCACCATCGGCAGCTTCGTGAACGAACCCTCCGCTTCGGGTTCAGGTTCAGGTTCCAGTTCCGGTTCGGGGACATGATCATGGCCAAAGTGTTTTCGATGCCCGGACCTTTCCGCCGGTCCGGCCGCATCGGCGCGTTTCTGCGCGACGAAAGCGGCACGGTCCTGGTCGAGTTCGTGCTGTATCTGCCGCTTCTTCTGTGGGCCTGGATCGGACTCTATGCCTATTGGGAAGCTTACAGCGAGATCAACGTGGCGCAAAAGGCCAGCTTTTCGATCGCCGACATGATCTCGCGCGAGCAGACGGCGGTGACGGATTCCTATCGCAACGGCCTGCGCGACGTCTTTGCCTATATGACGCAAAGCAAATCCTCCGATGTGACGGTAAGATACACTTCGATAACCTGGAGCGCTGCCAAAAATCGCTACGAGGTTCACTGGTCCTATTCGACGAACACCGCAACAATGCCGAAACTGACGACCTCGGCAATTGTGGCGGACAACCGCATTCCCATCATGGCCGACGGTGACTATCTGCTGATCGTCGAGACCACCGTCCGTTATCGTCCGTCGATCCGCGTCCCGTTCTACAGCAATCTCAAATACTCCAGTTCCGCCTACTCTCCGAAGACCAGCGAGATCAAAAATTTCGTCGTCACCCGGCCGCGCTTCATGCGGGTGTGTGAATACGGCCAGACCTGTTCAAGCTGAGGCCGGACGAGAAGCCCCGAACGTTGGGCTGCGGCCCGGTCGCGCGATGCCGGTGCCGCGCAGGCGGTGTGGCCTGAATACGATACGGAAACGGGGGCGGCTCGGGCAGAGCCGCCCCTTCTTGCTGCCGGTCCCCCGGTCCCGCCATGCGACGCCCGGCATCTCCGCAAGCCCTGTCGCCGCACAGGATCCACGCCGTCCCTTTCC
>DASWON010000339.1:0-20197 GCA_036398735.1 Rhodopila sp. | reverse complement strand
TGCCTCGGCCGTGGCTGCCCCAGCCGCCGGTGCGTCAGCCGTCGGTGTGTCGGTCGACGCTGCCGCAGTCGCTGCCTTGGCCGTGGCTGCCCCAGCCGCCGGTGCGTCGGTCAACGCTGCCGCAGTCGCTGCCCTGTCCATCGGTGCGTCAGTCGTCCCAGCTGCGGTCATCTCTGCCTCGGGCATCGCTGCCTCGGCCATCCCTGCCGCACCCGGGGATCGCACCTGACACCCCTGAGAAGGGTCAAAGCCAGCCCGCCAGAAGCGCCAGACCGACAGCCAGCCCGACCTCCCGATTGGATCGGAACAGCCGCAGACATCCGGCGGGGTCATCGATATCCAGCGCGATGACCTGTCGCGCCAGCAGCGCCGCCGGCAGAGCCAGCACGGCGTAGAACCAGGGCCCGATCGCGGCGAGCCAGCCGGCCAGCGCCAGGATCGCGACGGCAGCGGCGTAGCAGACTGCCAGGAATGGCCGGGTGTGCTCCCCAAACAGGCGCGCGGTCGACCGGACGCCGACCAGCGCGTCATCCTCCCGGTCCTGATGGGCGTAGATCGTGTCGAAGCCAAGGTCCCACAGGATCGCCGCGGCATACAGGGCGACCCAGGCGGCATCCATCCGGCCGGATGCGGCGGAGTACCCGAGCGGAGCGCCGAAACCGAAGGTGAAGCCCATCACCAGCTGCGGCCACCAGGTCACCCGCTTCGCCAGCGGATAGAGCCCGACCAGCAGCAGCGATGCGACGCCCAGCGCCTGCGACAGCCGGTTCAGCTGCAACAGCACCAGCAGACCGGCCAGCAGCAGCACCGCGAGGAAGATCAGCGCATGTCTCGACCGCAGCGCCCCCGAGGCAAGCGGCCGTCCCGCCGTACGGGCGATCTTGCGATCGATGTCGCGGTCCCACATATCGTTTACGACACAACCGGCCGCCCGCATCACCAGGCTGCCGACGGCGAACAGTGTGATCAGACGGATGGCCTCGGCGGCCGGGGGCCGAGCCAGCAGAATGCCCCACAGCCCGGGAAGGAAGAGCAGCCAGGTGCCGATTGGCCTGTCCACACGCGCGAGAATGAGATACGGCAGCCAGGCACGCGGCAGCCGGGCGACCCATCCGTTGGCCACGATATCGGTATGCATCATTGAGAGGTCTGTTCGCCGTTCCATGGTTCTGTCAGCCAGCTATACAGCAAAACCGTGATCCGCCTGCATGTCGAGGCGCCACTCCAGGCCGGCGCGACCATCGAGGCCAGTGGAGGCCAAGCACATTACCTCGGCGGCGTCATGCGGCGCGCCGTCGGTGACACGATCCACCTGTTCAACGGCCGCGACGGCGAATGGGTCGGCCGGATTGCCGCCCTGTCGCGCAGCCAGGCGACGTTCGCGGCGGAGACCTTGCTGCGGCCGCAGTCCGAGGATGCCGACCTCTGGCTGATGTTTGCGGTGCTGAAACGCGATGCCACAGACCTTGTGGTTCAGAAGGCGACCGAACTGGGCGTGTCGGCGCTGCTGCCGGTGTTTACCGAACGGACCAATGCCGGGCGGGTGAACCTGGACCGGCTGCGGAGCATCGCAATAGAGGCGGCCGAACAAAGCGAACGGTTGACGGTGCCCGAGATCCGTCCGGCAAAGCAGCTGTATGAAAGCTTGGCGGCGTGGCCAGCTGAACGCGGGCTGTTCGTGGCCTTGGAACGAGCCGACGCCCAGCCGTTGATGCCGGCCCCGGGGGCGGCGGGCCTGCTGATCGGACCGGAGGGCGGGTTTGGACCGCGTGACCATACCCTGCTCGATCGCTGCCGTTTCGTCCGCCCGGTTTCGCTGGGGCCGCGTATCCTGCGCGCCGAAACCGCGGCGATCGTGGGTCTGGCCTTGTTGCAAGCGCCCCGCTGAGGCTAGTACCCTGGTTTCAACAGTCAGGTGTGCTCGCGTCCGGATCCCCGGTGCGCCAGCGCACCCTGCCGCCTGACCGGCGGTACAACCGAATGCCTTGGGAATCCTATGTCCAATCCCGGAGACGTCGACGACACGCCGCTCACGTCGGTCCGACAGATGGCCGAGTACCTCGCCGCGGGTTGTAAACCGCCGCAGGAATTCCGCATCGGCACCGAGCACGAGAAATTTGGCTTTCGCAATGCTGACCTTGCGCCTCCTCCTTACGTCCCGGCGGACGGCCAGCCCGGCAGCATCCGCGACCTCCTGGCTGGCCTCGCTCGGTTCGGCGGCGGACCGATTCTGGACGGCGACAATACTATCGGCCTGAAGCTGGGCGCGGCGTCGGTGTCCCTGGAACCAGCGGGACAGCTTGAGCTGTCCGGCGCGCCACTGGAAACCCTGCATGAGACCGGACAGGAACTGGAAGCGCATTTCGACCAGGTACGCGCCGCGTGCGAGGGCCTGGATATGGGGTTCGCGCCGCTGGGATTTCATCCGCTGGCAACGCGTGCAGCCATGCCGTGGATGCCAAAGGGCCGCTACGCCATCATGCGGCGCTTCATGCCGCTGGTGGGGAGTCTCGGCCTCGACATGATGACACGCACCTGCACGGTGCAGGTCAATCTCGACTACGCGTCCGAACAGGACATGCGGCGGAAGCTGCGGGTGTCGCTGTTGTTGCAGCCACTGGCGACCGCGCTGTTCGCCAACTCCCCCTTCACCGAGGGCAAGCCGAACGGCTTCCTGTCCTACCGCGCGCACATCTGGACCGACACCGACAATCTGCGGTCCGGTATTCCGCCGGTGATGTTCGAGGACGGTTTCGGCTTTGAACGCTATGCGACCTGGCTGATCGAGCAGGTGCCGATGTACTTCGTGTATCGCGACGGCGGATACATCGACGTCGCCGGCGAGTCGTTCGCCGCCTTCATGGCCGGGCGGGTGCCCGCGCTGGCCGGGGTGACAGCGACGCTGGGCGACTTCGCGGACCACGTCACGACCGCCTTCACCGACGTCCGCCTGAAGCGGTTCCTGGAGATGCGCGGTGCCGACGCCGGGCGGGCCGACATGATGCTGGCGCAGTCGGCGCTGTGGGTAGGGCTGCTGTACGATGACGCTGCCCTGGCCTCGGCCGAAGCGCTGCTGCGCGGCGCCGGCTGGCAGGACGCGGTTGCCGCTCGCGCCGCGGTTCCCCGGCAGGGACTGGCCGCGCCCTGGCGTGGCGGCGTGCTGCGCGACATCGCCGCGGAGGTTGTGGCCATCGCCAGGGACGGCTTGCGGGCCCGCGGCTGCCTGAACGAGGCGGGCGAGGACGAGCAGAGCTTTCTCGAGCCACTGGAGGCCATCGCCGCCGGAGCGCCAAACCAGGCTGAACAGTGGCTGGAGCGCTACCACGGCCCATGGCGTGGCGACGCCGGACAGATCTTTCGCGAAGCCGCCATCTGATCGCGGGCTGCCGACCGGATCATCCGCCGAGCGCGGCTGACGACGGGGGCGACTTGCGCCGGAAGCGGCTGGCGACGGGGCGTCGCTTGCGGCGGGCGCGGCTGGCGGCGGGGCGCGGCTTGCGACGGAGGCGGCTTGCGATAGACGAGGCAACCCGCCATAACCCCGCGCCTGATGGCCATCACCGACGACATCCGCAGCGTTCTGGCGCCCCCGCACCCCGCCGGACGACCGTTCATCATGGGCGGATTGATCGCGCTGCTGCTTGGCTTCGCCATCGGCGCCTGGTTGATCTGGCTCGGGCTGATCTTCACCGCGTTCTGCCTGTTCTTCTTTCGTGATCCAGAGCGGGTGCCGCCGCCTCGGGCCGGGCTGCTGCTCGCCCCCGCCGATGGACGTGTGGTCGCGGTGGCGCTCGCCACCCCGCCCCCGGAGTTGGGGCTGGGGATCGAGCAGCGCTGGAAGGTCTCGATTTTCCTCTCGGTTCTGAACGTACACGTCAACCGTGTCCCGGCCGACGGGGTGATCACCCGCATCGCCTACCGCCACGGCGCCTTTGTCAGCGCCAGCCTGGACAAGGCCAGCGAGTCGAATGAGCGCAACGCCCTGGCGATCCGCCTGCACAACGGGGAGGAGATTGCCGTGGTGCAGATCGCCGGCCTGATCGCCCGCCGCATCATATGCTCTGTCCGTGAGGGGGACCCGGTGACCGCCGGCGACCGATTCGGTATCATCCGCTTCGGCAGCAGGACAGATCTGTATTTGCCGGAGGGGCTGCTTCCCCTGGTCGTGGAGGGTCAGACGATGATCGGCGGCGAGACCGTTATTGCCGAACTGGCATCTTGAGCAGCCACGGCAAATCTCGGCCCGGTGACACCGCGGCGCGGATCATGCACGACCCGGCAACGGCGGTGCGTCGTCCGGCCGCGATGGACGGACATGCATGAGCGACCGTCCGCCCGCATCGCCAATTCACCGGCTGCGGCGCTATCGTCCGCGCCCGCGACGCCGCCCGCGTTACAAGGGCCCCTCGTTCAACCACATGATCCCCAATCTGATGACCATGTTGGGGTTGTGCGCCGGCCTGACCGCGATGCGGTTCGGGCTGGAAGGGCGGTTCGGCTCGGCGGCGGTCGCGATCACCGTTGCTGCCGTGATCGACGGCCTGGACGGCAGGCTGGCCCGCCTGCTGAAGGCGACCTCCCGCTTCGGCGCGGAGTTCGACAGCCTGTCCGACTTCCTGTGCTTTGGCGTGGCGCCGCCGTTCGTGCTCTACCTGTGGTCGCTGCATCGCGGGGGCGCTTATGGCTACGCCCCCTGTGTGATGTTCGCGGTCTGCATGGCGCTGCGGCTGGCCCGATTCAACGCGTCGCTCGACAGCGCGCCAAGGCCGGCCTACGCGTACAATTTCTTTACCGGCGTGCCCGCGCCGGCGGGTGCCGGACTGGCACTGTTCCCGCTGTTCCTTGGCCTGGAAGCGCAATCGCTCAATCTGGAGTGGCTGCTGACGGCGGCGCAGTTCCCGCTGTTCTGCGCCGCGGTGCTGATCGGCACCTCCCTGCTGCTGGTCTCGACCTTGCCGATCTGGAGCTTCAAGAATTTCAAGGTGCCTGCCGAATACGTGCTGCCCTTGCTGCTGGGCACCAGCGCCTACGCCGCGGTCGCGCTGGCCGACCCGTGGGCAGCGCTGGCCGCGGCCGGGCTGATCTATCTGGCGATGCTGCCGTTCAGCGTGCGCAGCTTCCGGAGGCTGCGCCGTGAGGCCGAGGCGCCGCGGGACGAACTGGACGGACCGCGGCGGGAGAGCGCCTGAGGCCGCCGCTACTTTCGCCGCAGCCGCTTGGCATTGGCTCGGGAGCGAACGAGGTAAGGCGCCACGGCGGCCGCACTGCCGCGCCCGGTCATCAGCGCGAGTGACGAGGCCTGCATTGCGGCTGCTTTCTCCGTGACCATGCGCCGGTACTCGGCGGGGCTGCACGTTCCCTGAGCCATCATCAGGGTGCGGCGACAGATGGTTTCCCACGACGCAAGCGTCATCTGGGCCATCATCAGGGGAAGCCTTCGGCTGCTGCGCTTGGTCATGTCACGGCACATGAGGAATCGTACAACGCTGTGCAAGTGAGCTTCATCACGCTCACCGCAGCGTGCGACCGCCAACGCCGGCGCGGACCGTGCGACGGATCGCCATGCGCCAGGCCCGCAGAGATCAACGCCGGCGTGCGGGCACGCGGGGCGGATATTGCGACTGCACTTCAGGTGCACGCCGTCCGGCCACAGAACAGAAGAGGCTGCTTTCGGCTGGCGCCGGTGTCGGCGCTCCGCGGCGGTATCATCCTGCCGTCCGTGGAGCGGCTCGTGCCGGTATCATCCCGCGACGCGCCGAGGGCCTTCGCGACGGGCTTATTCCGCTGCGCGCCGGGGGGCTTTCGCGCCGGACTTGGCGGATGCCGCCGCCGGCTTCTTGGCCACCGCCTTGTCGGCCCCGGAACGCTTCGCCGTCTTGCTCTTCGCAACGGCGGCACGCTTCACGGTCTTCACGCCATCGCTCACCGCCGGCTGGCCAGCATCACCGTCGGCGGCCGGAGCCTTCGGCGCAGCCGCCTTCCGCGGAGCCTTCGCAGCCGTTCCGGCCGCCTTCGCCGAAGCCCTGCCCTTCCGCCCGGCCGCGCCCCGAGGCTTCAGCACCTTGCCCTTCTCGGCCAGCAGGGCGACCGCCTCCTGCAGCGTGATAGCCTCCATCGCCACCCCGCGCGGCAGGTTGGCGACCGTCTTCCCATGTTGCACATAGGGGCCGAAACGGCCCTTGCGGACGCTGACCAGCTCCTTGTCGGCCGGATGCGGCCCGATCGTGCGCACGCTTGCCAGCTTCTTCGCCAGCAGATCGACGGCTCGGTTCAGGCCAAGCGCGAGGACGTCATCGTCCTTGTCCAGCGAGCCGAACACCGCGCCCATCTTCACGTACGGGCCAAAACGGCCGATGCCGGCCTCAATCTTCTCTTTGGTTTCGGGATGCAGCCCGATTTCCCGCGGCAGCGACAGCAAGCCCAAGGCCTGCTCCAGGGTCAGGTTCTCGCCGTCCATGCCGCGCGGCAGAGAGGTCCGCTTCGGGCGCACCTTCTTGTCTTCAGTGGCCTCCCCCTGCTGCACGTAAAGCCCGTACGGTCCGCGGCGGACCGTGACTTCCTCACCGGTGTCGGGATGCTGGCCAAGCAACCGCATGCCCTCTTTCAGGGTCTCGCCACCCTCGTCACCGGTGTCGATGGCCAACCGGCGCGTGTACTGGCACGTGGGATAGTTGGAGCACCCGATGAAGCTGCCGTAACGGCCAAGCTTGAGACCCAGCCGGCCGGTGCCGCAAGCGGCGCAGACGCGCGGATCGGAGCCATCTTCGCGCGCGGGGAAGAAGTGCGGGCCCAGGTCCTGGTCCAGCGCTGAGATCACGTCGCTGATCTTGAGGTCCCTGGTCTGCTCGACCGCCTTGGAGAACTCCTCCCAGAAGGCGCGCATCACGGACCGCCAGTCCAGCTGGCCGGCGGAGATCTCGTCGAGCTTCTCCTCCAGCCCGGCGGTAAAGCCGGTGTCCACGTAATGCTCGAAGAAACTGACCAGGAAGGCGGTCACCAACCGGCCGCGATCCTCCGGCACGAAGCGGCGCTTCTCCAGCTTCACATAATTGCGATCCTGCAGCACCGACAGGATCGAGGCATAGGTAGACGGGCGGCCGATGCCCAACTCCTCCAGCTTCTTGACCAGGCTGGCCTCCGAATAGCGCGGCGGCGGCTGGGTAAAATGCTGAGTGGCGTCCACTTTCTGGCGGGTCAGCGGATCGCGCTCGCTCATTGGCGGCAACATCCGGTTGTCGTCTTCCTCCGCCGCACCCTCGGCCTTGTCGTCGGTATCTTCGCGGTACAGCTTGAGGAAGCCGTCGAAGGCGACAATCGAACCGGTTGCCCGCAGCTTGATGCCCTTGCCGTCGGTGACGTCGACGCTGACCTGGTCCAACTCCGCGGACTGCATCTGAGAGGCGACGGCGCGCTTCCAGATCAGCTCATACAGCCGGCGCTGATCGTTGTTGAGGCTGCGGCCGATCTGTTCGGGGGTACGCGCCACATCGGTGGGACGGATCGCCTCGTGGGCCTCCTGCGCGTTCTTCGCCTTGCTGACGTATTCGCGCGGCGCGGCGGGAAGGTAGTTCGGGCCGAAGCTTTCCTTCACATGGTCGCGGATGCTGTGGATGGCCTCCTGTGCCATCTGCACGCCGTCGGTCCGCATATAGGTGATCAAGCCGGTGGTCTCACCGCCGATATCGACGCCCTCATACAGACCTTGCGCCAGACGCATCGTCTGCTGCGCGCCAAAGCCCAGCTTGCGCGAGGCTTCCTGCTGCAGGGTCGAAGTGGTGAACGGCGGCGGCGGATTGCGCTTGACCCGTTT
Organism: Rhodopila sp.; assembly: GCA_036398735.1. Taxonomy (GTDB): domain Bacteria; phylum Pseudomonadota; class Alphaproteobacteria; order Acetobacterales; family Acetobacteraceae; genus Rhodopila. Next base: position 12,387 of record DASWON010000339.1, on the reverse strand, counting down.
GCGCTCGACCGAGCCCACGGTGAACGTGCCGGCCTCGACGGCGGCTTTCGCGGCCAGTGCCAGAGTCTCATTGTTGAGGTCGAACTGGTCGAGCCGCTTGCCGTTCAGATGGGTCAGCCGAGCGGTGAACGGGGCACCGCCGGGGGTCAGGAACAGCGCCTCGATGGTCCAGTACTCGCGGGCCTTGAAGACCTCGATCTCGGCTTCGCGATCGCAGATCAGCCGCAGCGCCACGGACTGGACGCGCCCGGCGCTGCGGCTGCCGGGCAGCTTGCGCCACAGCACCGGCGACAGGGTGAAGCCCACCAGGTAGTCCAGCGCGCGGCGCGCCATATAGGCCTCGATCAGCGGCTGATCGAGTTCCCGCGGGTGGGCGATGGCATAGGTGACGGCGGCGCGGGTGATCTCATTGAAGGAGATGCGATGAACCGCGACACCCTTCAGCGCGTTCTTGTCGGCGAGCATTGCCCGGACGTGCCACGAGATCGCCTCCCCCTCACGGTCGGGGTCGGTCGCGAGATACAGGGTTCGGGCGCCCTTCAGCGCCTTGGCGATAGCGCCGACCTGCTTGTCACCGCGGGCATCGGACTCCCAGTCCATCGCGAAGTCGTCGTCCGGGCGGACGCTGCCATCCTTCGGCGGCAAGTCCCGCACGTGCCCGAAGCTGGCGAGAACCGTAAAGCCATCACCGAGGTAGCGGTTGATGGTCTTGGCCTTTGCGGGGGATTCAACTACGACGACGTCTGACATTGAACGGTGCGGTATCCTACTCAATAGCGTCCGGCAAGAGTGCCACGCGGTTGCCGGATAGGGTCTCTACACGCCCCGCCAGCTCCAATTCCAGTAGAACCGCCATTGTGACGGACGGGCACAAGTGGCAGCGCCGAACAAGATCGTCAACCATTGTCGGTTCTGGCGACAACAAAGACAGCACTTGGCCGCGTGCCTCGATCGGGTCCTCACCGGTCTCCCGGCTCTCTGGGAAGGTTGCCGGCGGTTCGCCGAGACCCGGGATGCGGGAGCGCGGCGGAAGCGGTTCGGCCGGCAGGTTGTCCAGCACGTCCGCCGCGGTCTCCACCAGCACAGCTCCCTGCCGGATCAGGTCATTGCCGCCCCTGGCGCGCGGATCCAGCGGCGAGCCGGGCACCGCGAACACCTCGCGTCCCGCTTCCTGCGCGATCCGCGCGGTGATCAGGCTGCCGGAGCGCAAGGCGGCCTCCACCACGACAACGCCCAGCGACAGGCCGGCGATGATGCGGTTGCGGCGGGGGAAGTGCCTGGCCTGAGGCACCGTGCCGATCGGCGCCTCGGTGATCAGCAAACCGGTCTCGGCGATGCGGCGGTGCAGTTCGGCGTTCTCACGTGGGTATGGCTGGTCGATCCCGCCGGCAACCACCGCGATGGTCCGGCCGGTGCGCATGGCCCCCCGGTGCGCCGCGGTGTCGATGCCGCGCGCCAGGCCCGACACGACGACCAAGGCCACGGCCAGCTCAGCGGCCAGGTTCTCCGCCATCCGCTGGCCGTTGGCCGACGCGTTGCGGCCGCCGACAGCGGCAACGCAGCGGCGCAGCGCCAGGTCCGCCTCGCCGGCGATGATCAGGCAGGGTGGCGCATCGTCGGTCATGGCCAGCAACGCCGGATAGTCCGCGTCGCCCAGGAACATCAGCCGGCCCCCAGCCGACCGCGTGCGTTCCAGTTCCCGTTCCGCCTCGGATGCCGAGATGATCAGGGGCGTGGTCGGGCGGCCGCCGGCACGCGCCAGCGCCGGCAGGGCGTCCAGCGCCGCGGCCGGTGTCCCGTAGCGGCTGAGCAGGCGGCGGTAGGTGACGGGCCCCACGCCGTCGCAGCGGATGAGGCGCAGATGGTCGATCCGGTCGGCCCAGTCTGACATGCCGGCAGCCTTTCGTGCCGCCGGCGGAATACCGGCGGGCCGGATCAGGCGCGTTCCGTCTTGCCTCGGCCGATGCGTGGTTCGGTTCCGGCGAACAGGCGGCGGATGTTGGCCTGATGGCGTACGAACACCAGCACGGCAATGGTAAAGGCCAGCTTAACGACGCCGAAATCTTCCAGAATCAGCGCGGCGCACGGAGCGGCGGCGAAGGCGGCCAGGGCTGCCAGAGACGACAGCCGCGCGAGGCCGGCGACGATCAGCCAGACGGCACAGGCGACCAAGCCGACGGGCCAGGCAGCGGCAATCAGCACGCCAAGGCCGGTGGCGACCCCCTTACCGCCCTTGAACTTCAGCCAGACCGGAAACATGTGGCCGAGCACGGCCGCCAGGCCGGCGAACAGGGCGATGTCCTGATCGACCAGCAAGTCCGCAATCAGCACGGCGGCGGCGCCCTTTATCCCGTCGAGCAGCAGAGTGGCGGCGGCGAGTTCCCGACGCCCGGTGCGCAGCACGTTCGTGGCGCCGATGTTGCCCGATCCAATGCCGCGGATATCACCCAGGCCGGCGATCCTGGTCAGCAGCAGGCCGAACGGAATGGAGCCCAGCAGGTAGCCGAACAGACAGACGAGGATGGCCATGAGGTCGTCAGAAATCACGGGGACTATTCCGCCCGGGCCGGATTCAGCGCTGATTTCGGTGCCGGTGCATCGGCCGCGACGTCAGTTTCGAACCCGTCGATGCTGCGGATGCTCGTTGCAAGGTGATACGAGGGGGGTTCGTTGCCGCCTCGGGTTGCGTCCGGACAGATGACGGTGGTTGGATCGAGGATCCGAAAGGCATCAGCAGGGCACCGGGAAATAATCATCCGCCCGCTCGCGGCCGCAGAGGCAGTGAAACAGAGGCGCGGCTGTCCCGTGGACCCGCCGCGGGCCGGTTCGATACGCGAAAACTGCCTCGCCATGATGTACTCCCACCGCCTCGGCGCCCTCTCGGATGACACGGCCCCGCCGGTCCTGGACCGATGCGGCAGAGTCGCGCGACAATACCACGTGCCGCCGGTTCACCCCAGCCGCCGGTTCGCCCCAGCCGCCGCGCCCAGTATGCGCCAGCTCATTCAACCAATGGTGGTCAATGCTGGCCTAAGGCCCGGCTCCCGCGAGCCTGAGACGCGGCGTCCGCAAGCACCAGGTTCAGACACTACGACCGCTCAAGATCTGCCCTGACGCCATAGCGACTTTCGCCAGCGGCCAAACCGCATGGGCGGCTTATTGTGGCGATACCAGCCCCTCCCGTTGGGACATTCGCAACCCGCCGTTTCAGCTCACCCGGGATTTCCTCCCGCCACGGACGGGCCCTGGACGGCCGCATCGGCGGATTGTTCAGGAGCGTCCCTGGCGTCGGATATGCCCGATTCAATTATGACAAGGCTGTCACGGATATCCTGCCGCGGTTTCCCGACGTCGACCGCCCCGTCAAAGAAACGGCGGCAATCCCGCGTCAACGCCTGCCCTCTCAGAACAGGCCTTCGATCTCCCCGTCCTCACGCAGATAGATCGACTCTGCCGCGGGCACGCGCGGCAGGCCCGGCATCGTCATGATGTCGCCGCAGATCGCCACGACGAACCCGGCACCAGCGGACAGCCGCACCTCGCGCACCGGCAGCACGTGGCCGGTCGGCGCGCCCATGACGCTCGCGTCCGCGGTAAAGCTGTACTGGGTCTTGGCGATGCATACCGGCACGTCGCCGAACCCCGCATCCTCGAACGCCTTCAGCCGCCGCGCGACCGCATCCGGCACCGCGATGTCCGATGCGCGGTAGATCTCTGTCGCGATGGTGCGGATCTTGTCGGTCAGCGACAGGTCCAGCGGATACAGCGGCTTGTAGGCAGCCCGCCCGCCATCGATCTGGTTGACGACCGCACGGGCCAGCGTTTCGGCGCCGGCGCCGCCGTGCGCCCAGTGCGTGCAGGAGATCGCCTCGGTGCCGATCCTGGCCATCGCCTCTTTGATCGCGGCGAATTCCGCGTCGGTGTCCGAGGTGAAGTGGTTGACCGCGACCACCACCGGCAAGCCGAACTTCTGCAAATTCTCCACGTGGCGCTGCAGGTTGGCGGTGCCGCGCTGCACCGCCTCGACATTCTCCGGCCCCAGCGCGTTGCGGGCGACACCGCCGTGCATCTTCAGCGCCCGCACGGTTGCCACGACCACGGCACAGGACGGTTTCAGGCCGGCGGAACGACACTTGATGTCGAGGAATTTCTCGCCGCCCAAATCGGCGCCGAAGCCGGCCTCGGTCACCACCACGTCCGACAGCTTGAGGCCGAGGCGCGTCGCCATGACGGAATTGCAACCATGAGCGATGTTGGCGAACGGGCCGCCATGCACCAGGGCAGGCGAGCCTTCCAGCGTCTGCACCAGGTTGGGCGCCACGGCGTCCTTCAGCAGCACCGACATCGCACCATCGGCCTTGAGGTCGGCGGCGGTGATATTCTTGCCGTCGCGGGTCTGCGCCACGATCATCTGGCCGAGGCGCGCCTGCAGCTCCGGCAGCCCGCGGGACAGGCAGAACACCGCCATCACCTCCGAGGCGACCGTAATGTCGAACCCGTCCTCACGCGGGAACCCGTTGGCGACCCCGCCCAGGCTGCCGACGATGCCGCGCAGCGCCCGGTCGTTCATGTCCAGGCAGCGCCGCCAGGAGATCCTTCGCTGATCAATGCCAAGCGGGTTGCCCCAGTAGATCGAGTTGTCGATCATCGCTGCGAGCAGGTTGTTGGCGGACGTGATGGCGTGGAAGTCGCCGGTGAAGTGCAGGTTGATCTGATCCATCGGCACGACCTGGGCGTAGCCCCCGCCCGCGGCACCGCCCTTCATCCCGAAGCTGGGCCCCAGGCTCGGCTCCCTCAGGCAGATCGTCGCGCGCTTGCCGATGCGGTTCAGCGCGTCGCCGAGACCCACCGTCGTGGTCGTCTTGCCCTCGCCGGCCGGCGTCGGGTTGATGCCGGTGACCAGGACCAGTGCCCCGTCAGGCCGCTTCTCCAGGCTTTCGATGAACCCGAGGCCGATCTTCGCCTTGTGGCGGCCATAGGGTTCGACCGCATCTTCCGGAACGCCCAGCTTGGCGGCGATCTCCTGGATCGGACGAAGTTTCGCGGCGCGGGCGATTTCGAGGTCTGGATTCATGCCTGGACAGCTCCCCTGTTCATTATGCCGATTTCCCGGAGCGCTTCGTCCATGGCTCGAACGGCACCCGCCATGTCGTCGGGCGTGATCGCACCGATGCAGCCAACGCGGAACGTGGGAGACGGCGTGTTGTAGAAGTTGCTTATCAGAAACCCGCGCAGTTTCAGCGCATCGACGAAGGCTTGCAAGTTCCAGGCGGGATCGACCGGCGCATGCACATTGACGATGACCGGTCCCTGGCGCTCGAGCGGCAGCCAGGGCGTCAGGCCGAGGTCGCGAACACCGGCGTAGAGGGTCTGCATGTTGGCGGTGTAGCGGCCCAGGCGCGCCGCCTGCCCTTCGGCGTCATGATAGTCCAGCGCGACATCCAGCGCGGCCAGGACCTGCGCCGGCGGGGTAAAGCGGAAGCTGCCCCAACCGCTGCGCACGGCATGGTCATACACGTTGGACAGATCGAACGACCAGCTTCCGGCGTGGCCCGCGCACGCCAGCAGGCGGTCGATCCGCGCGACGGCGAATGCCACGCCGGGCAGCGCCTCCAGGCACTTGTTGGCGGTGAAGAGCGCGGCATCGACCTCGGGCTGGGCGGACAGGTCCAGCGGCAGCGCCCCGAAGGCCGAGACCGCATCGATGATCAGCCGCCGGCCGGCCGCGCGGACCACGGCGCCAACCGCGCGGACGTCATGGATCACGCCGCTGCCGGTTTCCGAATAGACCATGCCGACATGGGTCAGGCCCGGGTCCGATTCGAGCGCGCGTGCGACGGCAAGCGGGTCGGTGGTGTCGGTGAGGCCCATCGGCAGGGGCACCGGCACACGCCCGGCCTCCCGCGCCAGGCGGATCATACGATCGGCGTAGGCGCCGGTGGTCGGGATCAGGATGCGGCCGCCTGGCGGCAGAAAGGTGCGCAACGCCGCCTCGGTAATGAAGTGGCCACAACCCTGCAGCGGCAAAGTGGCGTGCACGTCCTCGATGCCGCCGGAAAGTCGCAGAATGCGGCCGCGCAGGCGCGCTAAAAAATCGCGAAAGTCGTTATCCCAGGGGGCGATGTCGCGGCTGAGCGCGTGGCGCACTTCGGGGCGGGTGGTGACGGGACCGGGGATCAAAAGCAACATCGCCCAAAACTCGCACGCAAGCACCGAGAAATCCATCCACGACCCGATCGTTCGGTGCTAGGAATTTGACATGAACATGCCGTTTGCCCTGCCCGCCTGGGTGCCCTGGTGGGTGCCGCTGGTGCTCGTTGTTCCCGCGCTGTTGTATGCATTGGCCTTCCTGTTCATGCCGTTCAGCGTTCTCGGCGTGAAGACACGCCTCGAGGTGATCGAGGCACGGCTGGACGAGATCCAGCAGGAGATCCGCCACGTGGCATTGCGGCTGCCGATGGGTCCGCAAGCGGTGGACTTCGAGGATGTGTATGCACCGATTTCCCAGGTGCAGCAGCGGGATCCGTCGATCAGCGACCGCCCGCCCATTCCGCCATCGGCACACGATCTATACGACGATGACGAACCGGTGGAACGCCCGGCGCCGCCGCCGACCATGCGGCCAATTCGCCGGGAACCTCAGATCATCAGGCCACAACGCGCCGAACCAAGGCTGGACGGACGCCGGTAGCGGACGCCAGGGACACCGCGGGCGGGACGGACCAGACATGAGGCGCCGCACGCACCGCAGACGCGACGGATCATCGAGCCCCGTCCGGTCAGCCGCCGGCGCGCGCCCGTCCCCGCGCAAATCCCCCGCTCACCGTCCGCCTCGCCGTCCATGACCCTTGCCGTGACTGGGCCATCCAATCGGCCGCGCGCCTTGGCCGCCGGCCAGGCGGAAACCATCACACCTCCTGCGCCACCGGACGCGAGATCTCCTCGAGCGAGCGATGGTTCGTACGCGGCCCGAACAGCGCGATCGACAGCACGACGACCGCCATGGCGCTCGCAACGAACATGAAGACGCCGGGGACGCCGAACCGCTGCAGGATCGCAGCGATGATGAAGCCGGTGAAGATCGTGCTGAAACGGCTCCAGGAATAGACGAACCCGACCGCCGTCGCCCGCACCCGCGTCGGAAACAACTCGGACTGGTAGTTGTGGGCCGAGAACGACAGCCAGGCGTTCATCATCGTCTGCAACGTACCGATAATGATCAGCGGCACCGCCTCAGTCTGGAACGAGAACGCGATGCCGAACACCGCGATGCCGATACAGGACAGGCAGACCTGCCATTTCCGCTCGATACGGTCGGCGAACAGGCTGCTCAGCAGCGGGAACAGCGGGTAGGCGAATGCGATGATGAACGCGTATTCCAGCGTCTGCGAGACATGGATGCCCTTGGCGATCAACAAGGTGGGCACCCAGTTGGCAAACCCGTAGAAGCCGATGGTCTGAAAGAAGTTGGCGACGGAAAGCATGATCGTGCGGCTGCGATAGGTCGGGTTGAAGATCTCCATCAGCCGTCCTTTGCGGGGATCTTCCACCACCGGCGGCTCCGGCGCCGGCAGCGGATATTTCGACTCCGCGGCAACCTTAGCCTCGATCGCTGCCATCACGCGGTCGGCTTCTTCCAGGCGTCCCTGCTGGGCCAGCCAGCGTGGCGACTCCGGCAGCTTCAGGCGGACGAACCAGACGATGATCGCGCCGACCGAACCGATGATCACCACCCAGCGCCAGCCGGACAGGCCCAACGGGGCGGTGGGATTGAGCAGCCAGGCGAGCAAAGCGACCAGCGGAACCGGGAGGAAGCCGATTGACTGCTGGATCGCGAAGGTCTTGCCGCGGGCCCGTTTCGGCACGAGTTCCGAGATGAACGTGTCGACAGTGACGAGTTCGACGCCGATGCCGATGCCGGCGATCAGGCGCCACAGATTGATCCCGCCCGGCGTGTACTGAAACGCCATGATCAGGGTCGCGACACAGTACCAGACCAGGGAAAAGGTGAACACCGTGCGGCGGCCGAACCGGTCGGCGCACTGCGTGAAGAACATCGTGCCGATGAACAACCCGGTGAACAGCGCGGCGATGAATGACGCCAGGCCGGTGAAGCCGAACAACGACACCGTGGTCGGGGTGAAGATCTTGTCGGCGAACATGCCCGGCGCGATCGAGCCGGTCAGGAAGATGGCGTAGGTATCGAACCAGCCGCCGAGCGCGATCAGCAAGACAAGCATCCACATGTGCCGGGTCATCGGCAGGCGGTCGAGCCTGGCCGTGATCTCGGCCGCTGGTGTAACAGTCAACGCGGCGTCCATGTTGTTTCCTCCCCTGACGCGTCTTTGCGCGCCTGATCAGTCGAACGGCTTGCCGGGTCCCGGGCCGTCGACGCGGACAGACACACTGCACGGGCCCGTCGCCGTGGTCCAGACGAAACCCGATCGCCCGCGTCGGCGGTTCGGCAACGTGCCGGTGCGTCGGTGCCCCGGTGCGTCCAAGCGCCGGTAGGTCAGAGCGCCAGTGCATCAGTGCGCCAGTGTGCAGCGCCCCAGTGTGCAGCGCGCCAGCCCGCCAGTGCGCCACCAGGTCAGTGCGGCACATGGTTCCCGGGTGGAACATCCCACGCGCCCCCCCGGTCGCGGCGCAGGATCGCGATCCGCGACGGTGGAGTCTGGCGGTGCCGCGTTGTCCCGCCTGCCACGCCGGGCAGACGGGCCGGCGAAGCGGGCACGACCCCTTGGCGTTGGCAGGCCGGGGGTCGTGCCGCCGGTCGCAGCAGCCGTTCGTTACGTCAGGATGTGGTTGGCGGTGCCGCTCAGGTGCGTCACATGATACAGATCGCGCTGCCCAAGATTGAGCTGCGGCCCGAGAGGCATCTTGTGCATCGTCGTGACACCGTCGGTCGAGACCGGCGCCGATCCGCCGATACCCGAGACCGTTACTGGCGGAATCAAGACAGTGAAAGTGGTCGAACCCACGTCGACTGTAATGCTCAGCGTGACGCTGACGACGGATCCGATATCGGGGACGTCGACTACCCGGATGTCATTGCCTGAAAAGCTCAGGGACCGGGTGTGATCGTGGTAGGTCAGCGTGCGCTGACCGCTGATACTCGTCGTCGCATAGTCAACATGGAGGCCGTGCCCAGACAGCGCATAGTGGTTAGCCGGCTGGATTGGAGGTACGATTGGGGTCGCATTGCCTGACATTAGAATATCTCCCTTGTTGTGTGGCGTCCAAGCCATCAACCCCGAACAGATATTCCGGACTTTTCAGTCTCTTGAGTCAGCGATAGCGGACAAGTCGACAGGTTTGCAATCGACTTCGTCGGCACGGCGATGCCGCAGGTTTCAAGCTTGCGTGACGCAAATTGGAAGATCGGGACTTCCATGTATCGATCAGACACGAGGCCGGCGCGACTTAGGGCTTGGCCCCTGCGACGCCGCGCCGTATGGATCGGTGCGACAACGATTGGCGCCGCGAAGGCTGCCGTTTCGGACGATCATGTCGATCAGAGTGGCGATCCGCGACAGCCTGCCACCGAGCGCCGATCGGCGCGATCCGGCCCTGAACATGTCCCCGGGGCCGGCATTGCATCCGCATGGACAACGGTGCGGCTAGCGTGGCCATCATTCGGCCATGCGCCACCGGGACGACTGACCCCCGGCGCCCACCGCAATACCTCGGCAGGCGCTTTACCGTCGGTGACCCTTCACTCTACGGTGGACCTCCACCCTGCAGGCCCGCCGAGCCCCGAGCCCGGCATGCTGTGAGGCTGCGCGCCATGGGGCTGCCGCCGTGAGGCTGCACGCCGTGGATGGATCGCCGCGCCCCGGGGTGCTGCGTCGCCCGCGGCTGCCGCGCTGTCACTCCACGGCGCGGTCGGTCTATCGCGCCTGGGCGCTCGCCTCCGACCGCGTCGCTCCGGACCGCGCCGCCAGTGCGGCCGCCATGAAGTCATCCAGATCCCCATCGAGGACGCCGTCCGGATTGCCTTTCTCGACGCCGGTCCGCAGATCCTTCACCAGCTGATACGGCGCCAGCACATAGTTGCGGATCTGGTGCCCCCAGCCGATGTCGGTCTTGGCGTTCTCCTGCGCCGCGGTCACGGCCTCGCGCCGCTGTAACTCCGCCTCATACAGCCGCGCCTTCAGCATCGCCATCGCGGTCGCGCGGTTGCGGTGCTGGCTGCGGTCGGTCTGGCAGGCGACGATGATCCCGCTCGGGACGTGCGTGATGCGGATCGCGCTTTCCGTCTTGTTCACGTGCTGCCCGCCGGCACCGGACGCACGGTATGTGTCGACCTTCAGGTCGGCCTCGTTGATCTCGATCTCGATCGAGTCATCCACCACCGGATAGACCCAGACACTGGCGAAACTGGTCTGTCGCCGCGCATTGGAGTCGAAGGGGCTGATGCGCACCAGGCGGTGGACGCCGGCCTCGGTCTTCAGCCACCCGTACGCGTTGGGGCCACTGATCTGCAACGTGGCGGATTTGATGCCGGCCTGCTCGCCCTCGCTCTCTTCCATGAGCTGCACCTTGTAGCCATGTTGCTCCGCCCAGCGCATGTACATGCGCATCAGCATCTCGGCCCAGTCCTGCGCTTCGGTGCCGCCGGCGCCGGCATTCAGCTCGATGTAGCAGTCGTTGGCGTCGGCTTCGCCCGACAGCAGGCTCTCGATCTCCCGCCGCTTCGCCTCCTCGGCGGCGGCGCGCAACGACGCCATGGCTTCCGCGGCCATCGCGGCGTCCCCGTCAGCCTCAGCCAGTTCGATCAGTTCGAGCGCGTCGGCGACCTCGGTTTCAAGCTTGCGGACACCCTCCATCGCGGAAGCGATCTGGTTCCTTTCCCGCATCAGCTTCTGGGCCGCGGCGGCGTCGTTCCACAGCGCCGGATCCTCGGCGCGGTTGTTCAGTTCGGCGAGGCGGGCTTCGGCGACATCCCAGTCAAAGATGCCTCCTCAGCAGCGCGATCGACTGCTTGATCTGTTCGTTGAGGGCGTCGGATTCGGCGGACATGGTTCAGGCGGTGCTCTTTCGGAAGGGGCGGGTCAATACAGGCCGCCCATGCTGTTATCAACCCCGCCGTGCACGACGGCGGGCGCCGAGGCCGACCCGTCGGGCGACGGTGCGCTCGCCAGGCCCATGCCAAGCGGCGCCGAGGCCCCCGGGACCTGGTCGGGCTTGAACGCGTCGATGACGGTGCCGCGCCCGGAGTCCCACGGCGCCATGGTGACACCGGGGGGCACGGGGAACGACAGGACCGGATGTCCGGCCAGGGCGGTCGCCATGTAGTCGTGCCAGATCGGCGCGGCCACGGCGCCGCCGGTCTCGTTCTCCCCCAGGTTCGCCGGGCTGTCGTAGCCGACCCACACGACCGTCACCAAGTCCGGGGTGAAGCCGGCAAACCAGGCGTCGGCGAAATCCTGGGTGGTGCCGGTCTTGCCCGCGATCGGCCGGTTCAAACCTTTTGCCGCCGGGGTCCCGGTGCCACGCTGCACGACCCCCTGCATCATGGTGATGAGCTGAAACACGCTGTCCGGATCGGCGATCTGGGCCCGCGCGTCGGTCACCTCGGGGGGCTTGGACGGGTCGGAGCACAACGCACAATCAAGGCCCGAGGCACGCATCACGACATGCCCGTCCGGATCCTGCACGCTGTCGATCAGTGTCGGCGTGACCTCCCGCCCTCCGGACGCGATCGAGGCGTAGGCCCCGGCCTCCCGCAGCACCGTGGTCTCCACCGCACCCAGGGCGGCGGGCAGCACGCGCGGCATCGAGTCGACCATGTGGAACGCGATGGCGTTGTCCGCGATCGCCTGCATGCCAACCTGCTGCGCGACCCGCAGCGTCACCAGGTTCAGCGACTCCTCCAGCGCGATCCGCAGCGGTGTGGGCCCGCCAAACGTCCCCTCATAGTTGCCGGGCCGCCACCGGCCCTCAGGCGTGTCCACCACGATCGGCGCATCGAGGAACCGCTGGCTCGGTGAGATGCCCTTCTCCAGCGCCGTCAGGTAGACCATCGGTTTGAAGCTGGATCCCGGCTGGCGGCTGGCCTGGGTGACACGGTTGAACTGACTCTGCTCGTAGCTCCAGCCGCCGACCATCGCAAGAACGCGCCCGGTCTGCGGGTCGAGCGAGACCAGCGCACCCTGCACCTGGGGGATCTGGCGCAGCATCGCCCGGTTCGCCGGCGGCGGCACCGGCGTCGGCGGAACCTTGCCCTTTACCGGCATCGGCGGACCGGAGGGTACGGGCGGCAGCACGGCGGGCGGCTCGATCATGATCACGTCGCCGGTCTGCACGACGTCGCCCATGCGCCTGGGCGCCGCACCCGGCTTGCCGTCGCGCACCGGCCGGGCCCATGTCACATCGGACAGCGCG
>DASWON010000338.1:0-9528 GCA_036398735.1 Rhodopila sp. | reverse complement strand
AGCTTTTCAAATGGACGTGCCTCTGCGCCCTGGCGTACCGATCCCGCACCGGCGGAAGAACCGTTCCGGCAGCCGATCGCAGCACCCGACCCGAATACCATCTTGAAAAAGCGTGCGGTCTTTTCAAGCCCACCGTGATCTTGGGACTTCGCCAGCGCCGCCGACATTGCGGCTGCCGTGCCGGCGCGCAGGGTCGGCGACGGCAAAATCCGGCATGGCCAACCCACATCCGCACCGGTGCGGGCATTGCGGCACCAGGCAGGCCACGGCCGGCCGGCGACCCCGATGTTCACCTCGATTTGAGCACCCTACCGTTGCGATGCAGCGGGAACCCCCACCGGATTCAGAAAAATTAAGCAATCGCACAAGGACACGTGCGATCCGGGACGATACATCAAATTCCTGCAGGTCCGCGCCATGACAGGAGCAATGGGATGCTGTTGGAGACGAAACCGAGCGGGGAATTTCCGACCCTCGGTCCGGAGCGGAGCGTGCCACACGAACAGGCATGGTTCAGCAGGCCCGCCGGCAGCGGTGGGAACAGGTGCGCCCGCAGGGTCTCGGCCTTCAGATGGTCAGGCTTTGCCCGTGAGCCGCTGGAGGTGGTCTCCCAGGTCGATACCGGTTGCCCGGTCCTCGGGATCACGCTCCGGCCGATGGACATCACGCTCTTCGCGGCAAACAAGCTCATCTACAGCGGCCATATGCCGCAGGGCATGATCCGGGTGAATGAACCGGGCCAGCCGATGCGCGCCATTTACCGCGGCGGCTACGACACGCTGCACCTCTACATCCCGAAATCTGTGATCTCGGAGTGTCTCGAGGCAGGATACGACGGTACCGCCGCGCCCGTCCTGCCGCTCGCCCCGCACCTGCCGACACCGGATCCGGTGATCGAACGACTGGGCTACGCGCTGCTGCGCGCCGACGATTTCGGCAGTGCGTTCGGGCAATGCTACGCTGACAGCCTGGGTCTTGCGATCGTCGCCCGCCTGCTGGGCAGGAACGTCGCCGGCAGCCTTTCAGGCAGCAGCTCCCCGGTCACCGGCCTGCCCAGATGGCGCCTGAAGCGGGCCGTCGATTATATCGAGGCCCATCTCGCTGAACCGATCGGCCTTGCCGATGTCGCTGCGTCCACCGGGCTGACGCGGATGCATTTCGCCGCCCAGTTTCGGGCGGCGACCGGTCTGCGGCCGCACGAATATCTGCTGCGGCGGCGTGTTGAGCGGGCCCAGCAACTGCTCACCGCGACACGCCTGCCGCTGGTGGAAGTGGCACTCGACGTCGGCTTCAAGACCCAGGCACATTTCACCACGGTGTTCGCAAGGATCGTGGGAGAGACGCCAAACGCCTGGCGCCGACAGAGCTGCGCCGATCCGCGCACCGGCCCGATCGCTGAACCTGCCGACGATCCGCAGCCGCACGCGCGCGGCATCACAGCTCGGCGAGCAATCCTCGCGCCACTGCCAGGTCAGCCGTTTCGAAGCCTTCCCTGAAGCGTTCGTAGACCGCCGAGAGAACCCGCCGCGCGATAGCCGGGCTGCCTTGACGCCGCAGCAGGCGAGCCAGGCTGGTCGCGGCACGCAGTTCCCAGGATAGCGCGCCACGGCTGCGCGCCTCCAGCAGGGATTGGTGCAGCAGTGTCTCGGCATCGGCATCGGCGGTCGCCGAGGACTCGCCCAGCACGAGCTCAGCCTTGATCCGCAGCAGTTCCGCGAAGTTCCACCCTTCATCGTGCTGCCGAGCGCGATCGAGCGCCTCATTGATCGCCAGCAGTCCTTCGGCGGTTCGGCCCGCCGCTTCGTGCCCGCGCGCGAGTGCCCCGAGAAACATGGTCAGATGCGCGCAGAAGCCGGTGTCACGCAGCGCGTCGATAGCGGCCGTCAGCCGCGTGAGGCTGGTCCCCAGGCCGCCTCGTCGCACCCGCAGCACCTCCGGCAGACAGGCGGCATAGATCTGCCATATCCTGAAGCCGCTGCGACCCGCCTGTTCCAGCAGAATGCCGACATACCGCTCGGTCGCCGCCATGTCGCCGACTGCCAGGGCCAGCGGAATGGCGCCCTCCACCAGCACATAAAGCAGCGACATGAGGTGGTCTTCGGTCATGGCGTCGTGCACGGCGGCGGCGTTGATGCGCAGCGCCGCATCCGGCTGGCCTTGCAGCCACAGCACGCGAACCAGGGTGGCCTGCGTCACGGTCGCATAGTCAAGTCGTGAGCCAACCGTCTGCCACCGGTGCGCCTCACGATCATATCGCCCAAGGAACTGCTCCAGATGATCGAGCGCCGCGCCCTGGTCGCCATGGTAATGCAGCGAGATGCCGGTGATGCGCTGGCCGAGCACGGCCTTCGCGGTATCCCCGCGGGCGGCGGCCAGATCAGTGAAGCGTCTGGCAAAGACCAGCGCCACCGCCGGTGAGCCGTGGTAGACATGATCGTTCCACAGCCCCCACAGCGCACGCGCCTGGTGTTCGGCGTCGTCATGCACGGCGGCGCGGGCAAGAATTGTCTCCCACGCCGCGAACGCCTCCGCCGACGGTCCCTCGATGTAGATGCGGCTCGCCTGCAGCGCGGTGAGAAGCGACATCTCGCAGCCTGGATCGGGCCGCACCCCCGCGTTGACCAGTCGCAACGCCTTCTCGGCGTGGCCGTGACATTCGGCGATCAGCGACAGGTCGAACATCAGCGGGATCGAAGCCGTGGACAGCAGAACCGCGATGGTGGCGTCGCCACGCGATGAGAACGCCCAGTCGAGTGCAATCCGGACGTTGTCGATTTCCGGCCGATAGACCGCGCGCCAGACGTGAACCGGCTGATCCGCCCAGACCGCCCGTGCCCGCTGCAGCAGATCGACGCAGAACGCGGCGTGACTTCGCATCGCGGCGTCGGTCTCCCCGCTGGCGGAAAGCTTGTCGAGGGCGTAGGCCCGTACCGTCTCCTGCAGCGAATAGCGTGTCGCGCCCGCCGTACTCTCCACGGCAACCAGGGATTTGCTGACGAGGCTGGCAACGCGGTCGATGATGTCGCGGCTGCCGGTGTCCTGCGCCGCGGCGACGGCGCAGGCGCCGTCCAGCGTGAACCCACCGGCGAACACCGCGAGCCGACGCAGGATCCGGCGCTCGCTTTCGGACAGCAGTTCGTAGCTCCAGTCGAGCGTCGCGAGCAGCGTCCGTTGCCGCGGCGGAGCGGTCCGCCGACCACGGGTCAGCAGCTCGAACCGGTTGTCGAGGTGGCGCACCGTTGCCGCCAGGCCCAGGGCTGCCGCCGTGGCCGCGGCGAGCTCGATCGCCAGGGGAATCCCGTCCAGCCGGCGGCAGATCGCCGCGACGTCGGCCAGACATGCGCTATAATCCTCGCGATCAGGCTCGAGCGCCCGGCTCCGTGCCAGAAACAACCGGATCGCGCTGTGCTGCAGCAACGCCTCCGGCTCGGTCTGATGTGCCATCGCCGGATCGCTGGCCGGCACAATGGCCGGTACACTCAGCGGCGGAACGCGATACACGCCCTCACCATCGACGCGCAGCGGTTCCCGGCTGGTCGCCAGGATCGATGTCCCCCCGCAGATGCGCGCGATGGTCTCCACCATGCATGCTGCCGCGTCCACCACGTGCTCGCAGTTGTCGAGCAGCATCAGCAGCCGCTTCTCGCCGATCGCGTGGGCGACCCGTTCCGGTGACGTTTCAACCGGCTGGGGAGCAAAGCCGAGGGCACCGAGGGTGGCTGACAGCACAAGGTTCGGGTCCGACAACGGCGACAGATCGATCAGCCAGACACCATCCGGGAAGGCCGGCCGCAGGCCTTCTGCCACCGCGAGCCCAAGCCGCGTCTTGCCGATCCCGCCCGGTCCAACCAGGGTTACGACGCGATGTGCCGACACCAGATCGGCGACCTGACGCGCAGCGGCCTCGCGGCCGATCAGTTCCGTCCTCGCAATTGGCAGGTTGCCCGCGTTCGGTAGCGATGGCCTGACGTGCGCGGCGGAACCGCTGGGGTCGGCGTTCACCGCCCCATGCTCCGCAATCCAGTCGCCAAGCAACCGATAGCCACGCCGCGACGTGGTCTTGATCAGCTCCCGGTCCCTGCCCAGGGCTTTGCGAATGGCAGAGATGTGGACATGCAGGGCGTTGTCGTCGACGATCGTGCCGGGCCACACGCGGTCGGCGAGTTCGTCCTTGGTGATCAGCGTCCCCGCCGCAGTCACCAACACCTCTAGAATATCGAACGCCTTGCCACCAAGTGGCACCCGCGCGCCGGCGTTCCGCAACTCGCGACGCCCGAGGTCGATCTCGCGGTGCTCGAACCTGTAAACCGTGACTCGCGGCCGATCCCCCATCTGCGCCCTGATTCAGAAAATTAAGATTTCTTCAGGATGAAGCACGGGACCCGCCACGGCGCAAGCCAAGTATAAACCAGCGCCGTGACTCGGCCGTTTACCTGCCATTTCGCCCCCGTGGGTCGCCGTGACCCGCAAAGACGCATCCGGCGCGAAGACAAGCCACTTCTATTCCTGCCACGCCAAAGCACTGAGCCGGTCAGATTGCGGCGCGCCTCTCACGATCCGGGACCCGCTCGGTTTCAACCTGATTCGTAACAAGTTCAAGCGGGTACATCCTTACGACCGCGATCCGGTCGGCAGCGCCACGGTGCTGGCGGTGTCCCTCGGCTTCACAATCGTGCCGCCATGCCGGGCGCGGGCGCCGCAGCTTTTTCGCCGTTGCCCGGCGCCTTCGGCGCTTGCATGCCCGCCGGGTCGCCTGGCGCTGGCGGCCTATACGGTCGGATCGTAAGCGCGACTTCTGCGCCGTCCGCTGGCGTTCTGCTCATCCGGACGCAGCGCTTCCCGAACCGCCCGCGCCAGCGCCACATGGTCGAATGGCTTGGCCAGCACCGGCATCCCGCCGGACCGCATCTGGTCCGCCAACGCAGCACCGTAGCCGGTAATGAGGAGAACCGGCAGGCCCGGCCGGATGCCACGAACCGAGGCCGCCAGGTCGATGCCATCCGCGCCGTCGGCGAGCACGAGGTCCGTGATCAGGATGTCGATGCCCTCGCGGTCGCGCTCAAAGCACGCGATCGCGTCGGCCGCGCTGTGCGCCGTCACCACCGTGTAACCGATCATCTCCAGCAGTTCGGTGGTTACCGCCCTGACCGAATCATCGTCATCGACCAGAAGAACCGTTCCATTGCCCCCGACCGGCTCCGCGAGCGAGACGGCGACCGCCGTGACGGGCTCGCCGGCCCGTGGCAGATAGAGCGTCACCGAGGTGCCACGTCCGACCGAGCTTTCGATGAACACCGATCCCGAGGACTGGCGGGCAAAGCCCTGAACCATGGACAGCCCGAGCCCAGACACCGCGCCGATCTCCTTTGTCGTGAAGAATGGCTCGAACACCTTTTCGAGGATCTCGGATGGAATTCCCGTTCCGGTATCCGAAACGGTCAGGGCGACGAAATCCCCCGTCACCTCTGCCCCGCCGGGCTGGTTCGTGAAGGTTGCGTTCTTCGTCTCCAGCCGCAGCGTGCCGCCGTTGGGCATCGCGTCGCGGGCGTTGACGGCCAGATTGAGGATGGCGGCCTCGAGTTGGTTCGGATCCACCCGGACCAGCCAGGCCTCGGGCGAAAGCGCGACCTCCACGCTGACATCCGACCGCAACAGACGTTGCAGCATATCCTTCGAGTCGAGGATGTGATGGTTCAGGTCGACGGCCCGCGGACGCAGGTTCTGCCGCCGCGCGAATGCCAGCAGTTGCTGGACCAGCCCCGCGCCACGATTGGCGCTCCGCATGGCCGCATGCAGCCGGGGCACCTCGGGGTGCTCAGGACCCAGGCGAGCCCGCACCAGCTCGATATTGCCGACGATCACCGCGAGAAGGTTGTTGAAGTCATGCGCGACGCCACCGGTCAGCCGCCCGATCGTTTCCATTTTCCGCGATTCATGCAATGCCGCCTCGGCGGCCTGTTGCGCGGCCATTGCGGCCTGCAGCGCCTCGGTCCGTTCCCTGACCCGTCGCTCGAGGTCCTGTTCGCGCATGCCGATCGCGGCGGCCATCGCATTGAAGGCGGCGCCAAGGCGGCCGAATTCCGATCGGGCTTCCGGAAACGGAACCCGGGCACCGAGATCACCCTTGCGCCAGAGCTCAGCGGCATCGAGCAGAATGCCGATCGGGCGGCTGATGAACGCCCGGGCACCGATACCGGCCAGAAGCAGCGCCAGGACGCAGGACCCGGCGATGACCGCGACGTCCCGGCGGTTCGCGGCCTCTGATCCCTTTAGGATCTCGCCCTTGTCCAGCCCGACCGACAGCGTCATTCCGGAAGGGCCGCCCGGCAGCGGCGCGTACGAATAGATCCGGACGACCCCGTCGAAACCGGTTGCTTCACCCACCCCCTCACCACCGGCCAGCATGTCGGAATGTGACTGGCCGCTGACCTTGGTGCCGACGAACTGCTCCGCGCCGGGGTAGCGGCCCAGGATCGTGCCCGCACGATCAATCACCGATACCGTCGCTTTCGGCGGCAACGGATTACGGGCCAGTTCGCCGTTGAGCCAGTCGAGGCTGAGGCCGGCGGCGACGACGCCGTTGATCTCTCCGCGGGCGTCATAAGACGGCTGCGCGAAGAAAATTGCCGCGCGACGCGACGGGGTGTCGTCCTCATATTCACCGAGGGCAAAGTCGCGGCTGGCGATCGCCAGCCTGAAGTAGGGCCGGTCGCCGAGGAAGGCGACTGACCCGGTCGGCCCGCCGGCGCATACCGGATGGCCCGCAAGATCGATGCTCACGAAGCCCAGGTATTGCGGATAGGATGACGCCAGATCCTGAAGAAATGCATGACAGGCCGCCATGTCGCGGTTTCGCACCGCCGGCATTTTGCCGAGAGCCGTCAGCAGCTGGCGCGCACCCGCAACAACCTTGGACTGTTCCTGGGCAACGAGCCGCACCAGCCGCAGGGCCTCGTCCCTACCCTCATCGGCTCTGAGGGCCCGTGTATCAACCTCGTCATAGACCTCGATCGCTACCATCGGAAGCAGCGTGAGGATGACCAGGGCGAACAGGCGGGTCAGCAGCCTCACGGTCTGCCCGGTCGCATGAACCGGGGGAGGCCTGGTGTCCCCTCGGCGTCGTCCTGGCGGCGTGGGCCCCCCGTTGCGGACAGCGCGGCGCGGCCACCCCCTGATCCCCTCGCGCCGGGACCAACGCCGCCGATGCCCGCGAACGTGTCGAATATGCATGACTTCGGATCCGCGGCCGGGTCGCCGCGGAGTAAGAGCGGATGTCCGGAGATCATGCGCCTCGAACTTCGCCAGATCGCTTCAATAGAGCAGCCCCATCCGAAAAGACACGTAATATTGACCGGCGTCGGCTGATTTTGACAAGTCGGTATCAATGCGAAATCGTATGTCGTGGAGCCCGTGCCCTGCGTCGCGATGCGTGCCGGGGCTGTGCCCACCGCGGGCTGGGGAGCCCCGCGGGTTTCGCACCCCGTCGCCGGTGGTGCTGGATAATGGCGGCGGTTGGCCGTGATCGTTGACTTCCGCTCTGCCTCCGATCATAAGGCGCCGATCCGGGTCAATGTCGCACCCGGTCCCCGCCTGAAGCGGGGGCTACGCCGCTCCGCGAGGGTTCGCGCAGCGGCGCGTAACCGTTTGGAGAATCGCGCCCCGGCGCGTCAGGAGTCACATCACCCGTGTTCGAAGCACTTTCGGACAAGCTGTCAGGGGTTTTCGACCGGCTCCGCACCCGCGGATCGCTGAACGAGGCCGATGTCACCGAAGCGCTGCGGGAAGTCCGTCTGGCGCTGCTGGATGCCGACGTCGCCCTGCCGGTGGTGCGCGACTTCATCGCCAAGGTGCGGGAGCGCGCCGTCGGGGCTGAAGTTCTGTCGTCGGTCACGCCCGGCCAGCAGGTGGTCAAGATCGTCAACGACGTGATGATCGAGGCACTCGGCGGCGAAGGCGCGGTCCCGATCAACCTGAATGCCGCGGCACCGGTGCCGATCCTGATGGTCGGCCTGCAAGGTTCCGGCAAGACCACGACGTCGGGGAAGATCGCCCGCCGGCTGAAGGACCGCCTGAAGCGCCGGGTGCTGCTGGCCAGCCTCGACACCCAGCGCCCCGCGGCCCAGCTGCAGCTGGCGCAACTGGCGGAACAGGCCGGCGTGCCCAGCCTGCCGATCGTCGCCGGCCAGACACCGGTGCAGATCGCCAGCCGCGCGATGGATGTAGGCCGGCGTGAGGGCTTTGACGTCGTCATCCTCGACACCGCCGGCCGCCTGTCCATCGACAAGGAGCTGATGGACGAGGTGCGGAACGTCCGCGCCGCCACCAACCCGGCCGAAACATTGCTGGTCGTCGATGCGATGACCGGCCAGGACGCGGTCAACACCGCCAAGGCGTTCAACGAGGCGCTGTCGATCACCGGCATCGTGCTGACCCGCATGGACGGCGACGCCCGTGGCGGTGCCGCGCTGTCGATGCGCGCCATCACCGGCGCCCCGATCAAGCTGATCGGCGTAGGCGAAAAGCAGGATGCGCTGGAGGATTTCCATCCGGAGCGCGTCGCCGGCCGCATCCTCGGGATGGGCGACATCGTCGGGCTGGTGGAACGCGCCTCCGAAACCATCGACCAGGCCGAAGCCGAAAAACTCGCTTCCAAGATGATGAAGGGGAAGTTCGACCTGGAGGATTATGCCAGTCAGCTTCGCCAGATCAGCAAAATGGGCAGCCTGTCGGGCATTCTTGGAATGCTGCCGGGCGTCGGCAAGATCAAGCAGCAGCTTGAGGGTGCCGACCTGGATACCAAGATCCTGAAGCGTCAGGCGGCGATCATCTCCTCGATGACGCCGACCGAACGGCGCACGCCGGATATCATCAAGGCCAATCGCAAGAAGCGCATCGCCGCCGGGTCCGGGACCAGCGTCCAGGACGTCAACCGGCTGCTGAAGCAGTTCGACGACATGTCATCGATGATGAAGAAAATGGGCAAGCTCGGGCAGAAGGGGCTGATGCGCCATGGCCTGGGCGCCTTGATGCCGAAAGGCATGAACCCGCAGAACCGCCGGCCGTTCTGAGCAGGAACGGCCCGATCAGTTTGAATTCAGTAGGAGTATCTATTACATGGGCCTGAAGATCCGCCTTGCCCGCGCCGGTGCGAAGAAGCGCCCGTACTATCACATCGTGATCGCCGACAGCCGCAGCCCGCGCGACGGCCGCTTCATCGAGCGCGTCGGCAGCTACAACCCGATGCTGCCCGCCGAACACGAGGATCGAGTCCGCCTGCAGGCGGAGCGCCTGGCGCACTGGATCGGCAACGGCGCGGTGGCAACCGAGCGGGTGGCGAAGTTCCTGGGCAAGGCCGGGTTGGCGCCGATGCCGCAATGGAACGAGCAGCCGCATAAGTCCGCGCCGAAGAAGAAGGCGCAGGAACGTGCCAAGGCGGCGGCATCGGCGGCAGCCTGAGCAGCGATTTTCGATGCCAGCAGAGCGTATCCAGTTGGGGGTGATCGGGCGGGCGCATGGTGTGCGCGGGTT
>DASWON010000337.1:0-21996 GCA_036398735.1 Rhodopila sp. | reverse complement strand
ATGCACCGTTGGTTTACCTCTTCGCATGTCTGCTTTGTCCATAAGGTCATCATGAAGCAATGTAAAGTTATGATAAGTTTCCAACCCTATGGCAGGTAAAAGTACTTCTGCTACATTTTCTTTATATAGATTGTAAGCCATAGGTATTCGCCGATCACCCCGAGCGTGAGCAGCTGAACGCCGCCGAGAAACAGCACCACCGCCATCAGACTGGGATAACCCGCCACGGAATTGCCGAACAGAACCGTGCGGACCACGAGTTGCAGAATAAAGATCGCCGCCAGCGCCGAGACCGCCAGTCCCAGATAACTTGCCATCTTCAGGGGTACGACGGTGAAACTTGTAACGCCCTCGATCGCGAAATTCCACAGCGTCCAGTAGTTCCACCTCGTGGTCCCGGCGTATCGCGGCGCCCGCTCATAAAGGATCGCCCGGCTCGGAAATCCGACCCAGGCAAACAGACCTTTCATGAAACGATGCCCTTCACGCAGCGACCGCACGGCATCGATGACTCGCCGGCTCATGAGGCGGAAGTCTCCGGTTCCAGTCGGCAGATTTGCGTTGCCGAGGTCGCGCATCAGGTGGTGGAACAGTGTCGCGATGGTCGTCCCGAACCAGGGTTCACCGATCGGAACCTTGCGTCGCGCGTAGACGACGTCGTAACCCTCACGCCAGGTGGCAACCAGTTGCGGAATGACCTCGGGCGGATCCTGCAGGTCCGCGTCGATGACGATGACCGCATCACCCGGCGCATGGTCCAATCCCGCCGTCATCGCGATTTCCTTGCCGAAATTGCGCGACAGGCTGATCAGCGCGACATGGCCGTCGCTTGCGCGGAGGCGTCTGAGAATCGCCGGCGTGTCATCCGTGCTGCCGTCGTTGACGTAGATCACCGTCCAGTCGGCAAACGCCGCCATGGCCCCGGTCAGGCGCCGGTGGAATTCCTCGATTCCGGCGGCCTCATTGAATGCCGGCACGACCACGCAGAGCCGTTCGCAGCGACCGCCCGCCGCCGCCCCGGCGGTTTCGCCGGGCACCGGGGGTTCGTCTGCGCGGACGATGGCCTGCATCGATGCGGGGTCCCTTCAGCCACTGGCTGCCGCACGGTATCTTCGTGCTGATCCGAATGCACCTCGCCGCCAGGCTGCGTTCATCGGACCGGCCGGGTTTCCGGCCGTCCCCCCTTGCCTCAGATCACGGCTTCGGCCCGCAGCGCCGCGATCGCGGCGGCGTCATAGCCGATCTCCGACAGCACGGCGTCGGTGTCGGCGCCAGGCTCCGGCGCCAGCGTATCCAGCCTGCCGCCGCCATGCGCCATCTGGAACCCCGACCCCATCAGCCGCAACGGACCGTAAGGGCTGTCGACGGTCTGCATCACGTTGCGCGCCGCGACCTGTGGATGATCGATGATCTCCTCCACTTTCCAGATGCTGGCGCACGGTGCGCCGGCGTCGTTCAGGCGACGCTCCCACTCTTTCGAAGAGGCCGCCGCCAGGGCGGTCTCGATGATCGAGCGCAGCGCCGCCTCGTTCTCCTTGCGCAGGAACCAGTCGCTGAAACGAGGATCGTCGAACACATCGGTACGGTCCAGCGCCGTCATCAGCGCCCGGTACTGCTTCTCATCGTTAACCGCAAGCAACAGATAACTGTCTTTGGCGCGGAACAGATTCGCGGTGACCTTGCGACTGATCGCCTGATTGCCGGCCTGCTGCTGGTGATGACCCGCCACGGTGTAGTCGGCAACCTGCGTTGTCAGGAACGCGAGACTGGCCTCCAGCATCGAGACGTCGAGGAACTGGCCCTTGCCGGTGTGGGTGCGCTGAAACAGCGCCGAGGAGATCGCGAACGCGCCGGTCGCGCCCGACAGCACATCACAGACCGCGAAGCCGGCCCGGGTCGGCCCCATCTCGGGATGGCCGGTGATCGCCATCACGCCCGACATCGCCTGGATCTTGCCGTCGTAGCCAGCTTCGTGACTGGCCGGCCCGGTCTGGCCGAAACCGGAGATGGCGCAGTAGATCAGCCTCGGGTTGATCGCCGAAAGCGCCGCATATCCGAGGCCCAGCCGGTCCATCACGCCAGCACGGAAGTTCTCCATCACCACGTCGGCCTTGGCCGCCAGTTTCAGCACGATCTCCCGCGCCGCCGGCTTTTGCAGGTCGAGGGTCAGGCTCTTCTTGTTGCCGTTCACCGCGATGAACGAGGGCGCCATGTTGCGTGCCGCCCATTCGCGCGACAGCGGCGTGCGTCGCATATCCTCGCCACCGCGGCGCTCGATCTTGATCACGTCGGCACCCAGCAGCGCCAGTTGATAGCTGGCATAGGGGCCGGCCAGCACCTGGGTGAAATCCAGGATGCGGACCCCGGCGAACGGCCGCCCCACCTTCTGATCGCCCGCCTTCTGATCGCCCGCCTTCAGGTCACCGGCCTTCAGGTCACTCGGCACGACCCCGTCCTGCGCCACCGCCGCGCTCATGCCGCTTTCACAGCGCGGTTGGGGCGGGCCAGCTCCTTCTGCCGGTCGAACTCTTCACGGCGGCGCCTGAGTTCGTCCTCACCCATCTGTTCGAGGTTGAGATAGTCGAGCTTCCATTTCCCGTCGGCATTCCAGCGCAGCGGCGACTGCATCGTGGTCTGCGGCCCCGGAGCGGTTTCCAGCAGTCGCAGGGCCAGTTCCAGGGTCTGCTCCTGCGACGCCACGTCGTGCGGCTTGCCGGCACTGTTGCCGAGGGGGAAATCGCTGAACAGGAAGCGCGGCGCGGCGGCGTGCTCGACGATGTCCTTGGCGCAGCCCATCACCACGGTCGGGACACCGTTCGCCTCCAGATGACGGGCGACGAGTGTGCTGGTCTGGTGGCAGACCGGGCAGTTCGGAACGATGACAGCGACGTCGGCACCGTCCTCCCGCACGCGGGCGAGGATCTCCGGCGCATCCGTCTCCACCGTGACGCGATGGCTGCGGTTGGTCGGCGCGCCGTGGAAGCGGGCCGCGACCGCTCCGATCCGTCCGGCCGCCGCCGTCCGGCGCAACGCCGGCAACGGGAACCAGGTGCCGCTGTCGGTTGCCGTGGTGTGAACCCGGTCATAGCCGATGTGGGAGATCCGCAGGTCGTGATCCTGCGCGGTATCGCCCGAATACACCGTGTAGAACTTGGCGCTGCCGTTGTACGGCGCGCCGGGGCCCTGATCGCCCTTATCGGGCTGATAGGGAGCGGCCGTGGTGATGATTGCAACCCTGCTCTGGCTCAGCGGCCTGGCGAGCGGCGTGAACGGCGCGCTGAGGTAGTGCGCCCAGCGGTACGGCGTCGTATAGCCGATGGCGCCGTAGTATTCGCGCGTGCGCCGCATGTAGGGGATTGGGGCATCGTAGTCCGGCGCGAATCCAAGCAGAGCGTCGAGGGTCTGGTCCATAAGGTCCTCCGATTGGCTGGAATGACCAGCGTTGGCCGAAGTCGTCGCATGACCCGGCGGCCCCCTGCAAGGTGCGGCGCGGCCGCGCATCGACCGCGACAGCCTCCCGCCCGGTCAGGACGGCGGCAACCCGATATTGTCCAGCAGCCGCACGGTCCCAAGCTTCGCCGCGGCGATCAGCCGAACCCCCGGGGTCGCGTGATCGAGCGGCGCCAGGCTGGCACCATCCACCAGGGCGAAATAGTCGACGCCGAAGCCCCGGCTTTGCAGCGCGGCGCGAGCCTCCGTCAGCGTCAGGGCGGCGCCCTCGCCGCGAGCCAGGCGCCCGGCAGCCGCACGCAGGGCATCGATCAGTACCGGCGCAGTCCCCCTCTCCTGCGCCGAAAGAAACCGGTTTCGCGACGACATCGCCACCCCGTCCGGCTCGCGCACCGTCTCGACGCCGATGATCTCCAGCGGCAGCAGCAGATCGGCCACCATGCGCTTGACCACCTGCAACTGCTGCCAGTCCTTCTCGCCGAAATACGCACGATCGGGGCGCACCTGCCCGAACAGCTTGGCGCAGACCGTCGCCACGCCGCGAAAGTGACCGGGCCGGGCGTCGCCCTCCCAACGCTCCGCCGGGCCGGCGACCGTGATCGTGGTTGCCTCCCCCGGCGGATACATCGTCGCCACATCGGGCAGCCAGGCCAGGGCGCAGCCTTCGGCCTCCAGCGCCGCCAGGTCCCCGGCCTCGTCGCGCGGATAGCGCGACAGATCCTCGTTGGGACCGAACTGCAGCGGATTGACGAAGATCGACGCCACTGTTGCCGCCCCGGAGGCGACCCCGGCGCGCACCAGCGTTCGGTGCCCGGCATGCAGCGCGCCCATGGTCGGCACCAGAGCGAGTGCGCCGGCGTGGCGGCGCAGGCGGGCGCAGGCAGCGCGCAGATCGGGAAGAGTACGGGCGATCAACATGCGGCGGACCTTGGTTCAGAGCGCGGCAACGGGCAACATGCCACCGCAACGCAGGAGATATGCGCGATGAAGCTTGAGAACCAGATCGCCCTCATAACCGGCGGATCGCGCGGCATCGGCCGAGCGACCGCGCTGCTGTTCGCGCAGGAAGGCGCGGACATCGCCTTTTGTCATCTTGACGACGACCAGCAGGCCGAAGCAACCGCCGCCGAAATCCGCGCGCTTGGGCGACGCGCCACGCATCGGTCGGTCGATGTGGCCGATATCGCCGCGACCCGGGCGTTCGCGGATCATGTTGCCGCGACGTTCGGCCCGGTCGATATCCTGTTCAACAATGCCGGCATGAACATCCGCAAGCCGTTCGAGGCTTACACGGAGGCCGACTTCGACCGCATCGTCAACGTCCATCTGAAGGGCATGTTCTTCATGGCGCAGGCGGTCTATCCGGCGATGGTGGCACGCGGGCGGGGCTGCATCATCAACGTCGCGTCGCAGCGTGGCCTCAAGGGTGCGGTCAATTCGGCGCCCTATTCCGCCGCCAAGGCCGGCATCATGGGCCTGACCCGGTCGCTGTCCTGGGAGGCGGCGCCGCGGGGCGTGCGGGTCAATGCGATCGCACCGGGCCCGATCGACACCGACCTGACCGCGACGATGGAGCCAGCCGACCGCCAGGCATTCATTGACGCTCTTCCCGTGGGTCGCTTCGGCCGCCCGCAGGAGATCGCGGCGACCGCGCTGCTGCTGGCAGGCCCCGACGGCGGCTTCTACGTGGGTGCCACGCTGTCCCCGAACGGCGGGGATGTGATGTACTGACCGGACGGGTCCCGGGCCGGGCCGCCCGGAGTGGGCGCCGGCCTTCATCGCCGCGCTCTCCCAGCGGTGTGGTCACAAGACGGTCGGCGGCCGGCGCCGTCGGGGCACGCTCCGAGCGACTGGAACGCCGGCGGGCAGCCGGCCTTTCAGGCATCAGCGGGTCTGTAAGAGCGCGCGTGACGGGCCGCCCCGGTGACGACCCGCGACCGGCGCGCCCAACTCTCACAAGTCGTGGGGGCCCGATCGAGGCCCGGTCGACGCCCGGTCGAGGCCCAGTCCGGTCGAGGCACGCTCCAGGCCCGATCCGGGCTCCAGTCGCGGCCTGATCCAGCCACGGTCCAGGCCGGTCCGTGCCACAGGAGGTCCGTGCCACAAGAGACAAGCAACACGGGTCCACTGTGAAGCGCCAGGCGCGCGCATATCTTGAGGCACCATGGCCCGCGCCATGCCCACGATTGCCTGCGCCGCGCGGATCCCCGAGCCATCATGCCCGAGCAGCGTGCCGACGTGAGCCAGCGCGCCGCCCGAGCGGCTGGCGTGACGGAGCGGCCTGCGCGTCCCGATCCCGCTCCGCCTCGCCCAATGGGACGAATTGAACGAATCTTAACCGCTCTCAGGACTTTCCCGTACTGTGCATCGTGCCGGCCATGGGCTAAGCGGACAAACCATGGCAAACGCAGATACGAGTGAGTCGGCAGCTTCGAGCAAAGCAGCCGCCAGGTCCTGGTTGCGACGTGAGCAGCGGGCGGGGAAGCGGGCGGCGCGTCCCGTGCTGATTCTACATCTGGTCGGATCGGTTCTGGCGATCGGACAGGCGTTTGCCGCCGCGGCGGTGCTGACCGCGGCGTTTACCGGATCGGGGCTCGACGCCACAGCGCTCGCGGCGTTCGGCGGCCTCGCCGTGGTGCGGGCCTTGCTGTCCTATCTGACGGAGCAAGCCGCTTTTGCGGCCGGCGCGGCGGCACGGCGGCGGTTGCGCAGCGATGCGCTCTCACGGCTGCTGCACGCCGGACCCGCGCTGCTTCGCGGGCGCCATTCGGGCGATCTGGCCACCATCGTGGTGGACAAGATCGAGGCTCTGGACGGGCTGTTCTCGCGCTACGTTCCGGCCGCGAGCTTTGCCATGGCGGGGCCGGCCGTGGTGCTGCTGGCAGTGCTGTACGCCGATCCCTGGGCGGCACTGCTGCTGCTGTTCTGCGGCCTGCTGGTGCCGGTGGGCATGGCGGTCGCCGGCATCGGCGCCGCGGCCGCGTCGCGCGACCAGTTTCTGGCTATGGCCCGCCTGCAGGCCCGGTTCCTCGACCGGGTCCGTGGCATCGCGACCATCGTGCTGTATGGCCGCACCGAGGACGAGGCCCAGGCGCTGTCGCGGGCGGCGACCGAACTTCGCGTCCGCACCATGCGCGTCCTGCGGGTGGCGTTCCTGTCGTCCGTCGTGCTGGACCTCGCCGCGGCGTTGGCGATGGTGGTGCTGGCGATCCACTATTTCGCCCTGTTGCGGCAGGGCGGCACCGCCGGCGTGCTGTGGCCGGCGCTCGCGGTGCTGCTGCTGACTCCGGAGTTCTTCGCACCGCTGCGCACGTTCTCGGCGGCGTATCAGGATCGGCTGCACGCCACCGGCGCGGCAGCCTCATTGATCGACCTGCCGCCGCTGCCCGAACCCGCACCGGCGCGGGAGATTCGCAACGTGGCCGCGCAGGGCGTCACCGTCGCGTTCGATAACGTCCGCCTGACCTGGGACGCGTCGCGTGGCCCGGCGCTGGACGGGCTGTCGTTCCGGGTGGCCGCGGGGGAGACACTGGTGCTGGCCGGGCCGTCCGGTGCAGGCAAATCCTCGGTGATCGAGATCCTGGTGGGCTTCGTACGCCCAGACAGCGGCCGGGTGACCATCAACGGCGCCGACATCACCGACCTCGTGCCGCAGGCGCTGTCACGGCTGACCGCCTGGATCGGGCAGCGCCCGGTGCTGTTTTCCGGCTCGATTCGGGACAACATCCTGTTCGCCCGCCCCGAGGCCTCGGTCGAGGAGGTCGCCGCGGCCGCCACAGCTGCCCGGCTCGACACCTTCACGGCCGAGCTTCCGGATGGTCTGGACACCCGGATCGGCGAGGGCGGCTACGGCTTGTCCGGCGGCCAGGCGCAACGTGTCGCCATCGCTCGGGCCTACCTCAAGAATGCCCCGCTGCTGCTGCTCGACGAACCCACCGCACACCTTGATCCGCTGACGGAAAAGGAGGTGCTGGACAGCCTGCGCCGCCTGGCGCTGGGACGGACGGTGATTCTTGCCAGCCACTCCTCCGCCGCGCACGGCTTCGGGGGCAGACGGCTCGACCTGCGCGACGGCAAGGTCGTCGCGGCGCGAGGTGTGGCATGATGAGCATCCCGCTGTTCCGGATCATGGGCCTGTGGGGCCGCCAGACGGGCTGGCTGCTGGCCGGCCTGGTGGTTGCGCTGGCCTCGCTGGTCGCCGGTGTCGGCCTGATGACCCTGTCGGGCTACACGATCGGCGCCGCCGTGGTCGCGGGCGGCGTCGCGGTGCCCGTGCTGCTGCGGGTATTCGGCAGCGCCCGTGTGGTGCTGCGCTATACGGAACGGCTGGTCACGCATGGCGCGATGTTCCGGGCGCTCGCGGATCTGCGGGTGTGGTTCTTCGGCCGCCTGGCGCGGAGTTCGGCTGGTGGCCTCGGGTTCCGCCAGTCCGGCGACGTCCTGGCGCGCCTGGTCGGCGATGTCGAGGCACTCGATGGCCTGTATCTGCGCATCCTGCTGCCGCTCGCCAGCGCGGTGGTGCTGCTGCCGGTCCTGGTGCTGGTGATCGGCCATCATGCGGCGGGGGTTGCGACCGAGGTTGGGGCGCTGTTCGCCGCCGCGGCCTTCGTGCTGCCGTGGCTGGCGGCGCGCGCCTCGGGCCGCGCGGGCACCGGCCTGGCGGTCGAGGCCGGTGCGCTGCGCGTGGCCGCGCTGGATGCGCTGACCGGCCTGCGCGAAGTCCGTGCCTTTGCCGCCGAGGGCCGCATGCTGGCCGCTGTGCAGGCAAAGGAGGCGGCGCTGCTGTCGGCGCAGCAGGGCATGGCGAGCCGGACCGCACTGGCCGGCGCGGCGTCGTTCCTGTGCGCTCAGATCGCGGTGCTCGCGGTGCTGATCGCGGCCGGGGCCAGGCCGGCCGCGGCGATCACGGCGGCTTTCCTGGTACTCGCGGCGTTCGAGGCGGTCGGCGGCCTGACCCGCGCCGGTGCGCTGGCCGGCCACGCCTCCGCCGCCGCGCGGCGGGTGCTGGAGGCCGCGGACGCGCCGGTACCGGTCCCCGATCCGGCCGACCCGGTGGCGATGCCCGCGGGAACGGCGCTGCGGTTCGAGGCCGTGGAGTTCCGCTGGCAGCCTGATCGGCCGCCGGTATTTGAAGGCCTGACGCTGGAGGTCCCGCCCGGTGCCCGCGTCGCTCTGCTGGGTCCGTCGGGAGCCGGCAAGTCGACGCTGGCGGCGCTGGCGCTGAAGGTGGTGGCACCTCGGTCCGGCCAGATCCGGCTGGGCGGGGTCGATATCGCGACCCTCCCCGCCGCCCTGGTGCGGGCCCGCGTCGGCTGGCTCGGGCAGACCACCCACCTGTTCGACGACACGATCCGGGCCAATCTGCTGCTGGCCAGGCCGGACGCCGATGAGGCGGCCCTGTGGGCGGCGCTGGATGCGGCGCGGATCGGCGACCTGGTGCGCGGATTGCCGGAGCGGCTGGACACCTGGGTCGGCGAAGGCGGCACGCGGTTCTCCGGCGGCCAGGGGCGGCGGCTGGCTCTGGCACGGGCGCTGCTGTCGCCGGCACCGATCCTGATCCTGGACGAGCCCTGCGCCGGCCTGGATGCGGAAACCGAGCGGGCGTTCCTGGAGACGCTGAACGAGACGGCGGCGGGGCGGACGGTGATCCTGATCACCCATCGTCTGACCGGGGTCGAACGCCTGGACCGGATCTTTCGGCTGTCTGGCGGCAAGGCGGTCGCGGCGGCGGCTTAGTGTCCGATCGCAGAGCAACGCTGGTGGCGCCGCCACAGCGGTTCGCCGCGTGAATCGGATGGCTCATGGCGAAAACCGACGTATCGCGCTTCGCTGATGCGCGATACTCGCACAAGAGGGCTTTGCCTTCGCCCCACCAAGGGCCGGCGGCCCCTGGAACCCGGAATTAGACAAACTTCATCCCGCGCGGCAGAACGCTTGCCTCGACCGCCAGTCCAAGGGGCCGCCGCATGGCTTATGCAACCACGACCGTTCCGACCGACGTCCTGCGCGGCTTCATTGCCGACATCTTCCGCGCCGCCGGCTGCGAGCGGCCTGAAAGCGAGCAGATCGCGCATCACCTGCTGTCGGCCAACCTGACCGGCCACGACAGCCACGGGGTGATCCGCACGCCGCGCTACATCATCTGGCTGCAGGAGGGAAAGGTCCGCGCCGGACAGACCCTGACCGTGGTGCACGAGACACCGACGCAGGCTATCCTGGACGGCAACTACGGCTTCGGTCAGACGATCGGCCCGTTGGCGGTCGATTTCGGCGTCGCCAAGGCGCGGCAGGCCGGCATGGCGGCGATCGGTCTGCGCAACTCGGGTCATATCGGGCGCATCGGCGACTGGGGCGAACGGGCGGCGGCGGCCGGGCTGATCTCGATCCATTTCGTCAATGTCCAGGCGGGCGAACTGGTCGCACCCTATGGCGGCGTGGACCGGCGGTTCTCCACCAACCCGATCTGCATCGGGGTACCGACCGACAAGGGTCCCATCATCCTGGATTTCGCGACCTCTCTGGTCGCCGAGGGCAAGGTCCTCGTCGCATCGAACGGCGGCAAGCCGGTGCCGCACGGGGCGCTGATCGAGCCCGACGGGCGCCTGTCAGCAGACCCGCGCACCCTGTACGGACCGATCGAGGGCACTCATATCCGCAACTCGGCGAACGGCGAGGGCGCACTGCGGGCGTTCGGCGACCACAAGGGGTCGGGGCTGGCATTCATGTGCGAACTGCTCGCCGGATGCCTGACCGGCGGGGGCACCTCGGGACCCATCCCCGGCGGCAAGCGCGGCCGCATCGCCAATGGAATGCTGTCGATCTACCTGTCACCCGGCAGCTTCGGCACCGCCGGGTTCTCCGATGCGGTGCATGAGTATGCGCGCTACGTGAAGGCATCGCGCCCGGCCGAGGCCGGCGGCGAGGTGCTGATACCCGGCGAACCCGAAGGACGCACCCGGCAGGAGCGGCTGCGCGACGGCATTCCGCTGCAGGTGGAGACCTGGGCGGCGATCTGCGACACCGCCCGGTCCCTCGGGTTAACCCCGCCCGCGGTGGCGGCGCCAAACGCTTGATCCCGGTCTCGATCGTCACCGGCTTCCTGGGCAGCGGCAAGACGACGCTGATCAGCCGTATCCTGCGCGATCCGGCGTTCGGTCGCACCGCGGTCATCGTCAACGAGTTCGGCGAGGTCGCGTTGGATCACGACCTGATCGCCAGCAGCGACGACTCGGTGCTGACACTGAACACCGGATGCCTGTGCTGCGCCGTGCAGACTGACCTGGCCCGGACCGTGATGGACCTGTGGCAACGCCGCGAGGCCGGACTGGCCAACTACGACCGTGTGTTGATCGAGACGTCCGGACTGTCCGATCCCGCGCCGATGCTGCAGGCGATGCTGACGGACAACGGTGTTTTCGCCACCCACCGGCTGGGCGCGGTCGTCACGCTGGTTGACGTCGTGCACGGCGAACAGTCGCTGCAGGAACATGCCGAGGCGCGGCATCAGGTCGCGCTGGCGGACCGGCTGCTGCTCAGCAAGACCGATCTGCGACCCGCCTCCGACAGCCTGCTGACGCAACTGGCGATGCTGAACCCCGGCGCGCCGCCCGCGACGACCGCGCAGGTCACGCCGGCGGTGTTTTTCGCCGAGGCGTCGATCGTCGCACTGGCGGAGCGTCTGGCCGAATTGCGGCGCCCGCCTGGCCCGGGCCCGAGCGGGAATGATCAGGGCTCCAGCGGGAATGGTCAGGGCCCGAGCGGAAATGATCAGGGCCCCAGCGGGAATGTCCGGAACGGAGGTCGCCCCACCGGCGGCCCGCCGCCCGGGCGAAGCAAAGAGGCGGGCGGTCAAGACCTGGGCGACCGGAGTCTGAGCACCCCCCGCGGGCGCGGCCTCGCGGGGCACCGCGAGATCGAGACCTTTACGGTGATGCGGGAGCGGCCGCTGCCGGCATTGGCACTCACGATGCTGTTGCAGGCGGTCGCGGAGCATTGCGGATCGCGCCTGCTGCGCCTGAAAGGCCTCGTCGCGATCGCGGAAATGCCAGGTCGTCCGGCCGTCATCCATGGTGTGCGGCACGTCGTGAGCCCGCCGGATTTTCTTGATCGCTGGCCGGGCGAGGACGAACGGACACGGATCGTGTTCATCACACGGGGCGTGCCGCGCCACTTCGTCTCCCGCCTGCTCGATGCCATCGAAGAAGAGGTGCGCGAGGCGATGACGGAGGTTTCATCGGCCGGACCGTCGGGGGCGCCGTCTCCTGCCCCAGGCGACGGGAGAGGTTAAGTCATTGTTAAGCATGTGCGGCCTACGCTGAGGATCGGTGCCGCGCAGAGGTCATGATGCTGGATTGCTCAGTCTCGTCCGACCTGGTGAAGACGAGGGTGATCGAAGCCTCGGCCCCGTTCACCCGCACCGCCGATCTGATGCTGGGCGACAGCGTTTGCGATCCCCTCAAGAGGGATGAATTCCAGGACCGGGCGATCAGCGCTGCTGCCGCCAACTGGCAGCTCCATGATGTGACGGTGGTCCCGCCGCATGGGCTGGTGTTTTCCGGCGGGCACATGGTGAAGCAGACGGGCTGGGGCTTTCACCCGAGGCAGATCGAGGCCGCCGAGGCGGCCCTGGCGCAGCCGCATTGCCGCCTGGATGACCGGCCGGTCTTCGTTGGCCTCAACAGGTTTTTCGGCAATTATTTCCATGTCTTGACGCAGATCGTGCCGGCGATTGCCGGATACCGGACGGAGCCGGGCTTCCGGCAAGGCCGGTTGCTCGTCGGTGTCCATAGCCCGGTTCTGCATCACGCCCTGCAACTGTGCGGCGTCGGCATCCCCGAGATCGTGAGCATCGCCACGATGCCGCCGATCGACGTCGGGACGCTGACACTCTCGAGCCTGCTCACGCCGTGCGATGACCCTTCGCCGTTCTGCCTGTCGGTATTCGACCGGATGATCGAACGGGCCATGGCGCCGGTCGGCGGCCCTCTCCCTCAGCGGATCTATGTCTGGAGGGTCGACTCGAAGATGCGGCCGTTGCGTAACGAGATCGAACTGGTCGTGATGCTGAGTCGCTTCGGCATCGAGCCGGTGGTGCTGAGCATGCTCGGCCTGGATGAGCAGATCCGGCTGTTCCGCAATGCGCGGCTGGTGATCGGGCCGCACGGCGCGGGGCTTGCCAACGTTGTGTTCGCAGCGCCGGGCGCGGTCTTGTACGAATTGCTGCCAGACCATTATATCACGCCCTGCGTATGCCAACTGGCCCGGTTGCGCGGACTGCACTACTGGTGCGATGTTCACCGAAGCGAGGCCCGCCCGGGCCTGTGGCGTCACGACACGCCCTGGACGGTCGATGTCGACGCTGTCGCACGCCGCGTGACGGAGATCCTGTCAACCTATGATCTGTCGGATCGGCGTGGCTCTGTTGCGGAAGTCTGAGCCGCGAGAGCGCGGGCAACCATGCGTGGCCGGCGGCACTGGCCGCGCTGCCAGACGCGATCGGGACGGTTGACCGGGCGGCGGCGGCGGACTGAAACGGGATCCGCGCACCAAGCGTCGGGCGGCGTCAGCGGCGCCGGACCGCCCTGCCTCGCCTCCGCCGCGGCCAGGCGTTTGGCAATGACAGGGATCGCCCGGCAGCATACACGCCGGGCTGTCACTTCCGGACGACCTGTCGCTATCTGGCCGCCCCGGGCTGTTGCTATCTGACCGCGGGCCGTTGTTTCTGACGGCGGGCTGTCGCTTCGTGACGACCGGCGTGTCGCTTCCTGACCGCCCCGGGCTGCTGCTTCTGGCGGCCCGGGCTGTCTTTTCCCGACGGCGTCCGGCACCCAAGCCGCCGGGTACGGGCCGGCCACGGGACGACCCGGTGGCAATTGCATGGGCGGGTGGAAGTTTCCGCCGTCTGCTGTAAGAGGAGCATCCACTTCGCGCGCGGGCCTCTGCTGACCAACGCCCCATTGCCGATTTCCGATGTCGATTTTAATTCCGTGTTGCGCTGCAGCGCGCGCCTGGATAGGAACCTCGCCTGATGCGACTGACCGGCTATCTTTCGCTTGCCTTGGCTTTGTCGGCGGCCCCAGCCGCATTTGCGCAGGCACCGGGCGGTCCGCCACCGTCGGTCGGGGTGGTGCGCGCGCAGCAGACCGCGATCACGGAAACCTCGGAGTTTGTGGGTCGGATCCAGGCGATCGATCGCGTCGCTTTGACCGCTCGGGTGACCGCGTTCATCGATCAGCGCCTGTTCGTCGAGGGCACCGAGGTGAAACAGGGCGATCTGCTGTACCGGCTGGAGCGTGCGCCGTTCGAAGCCGCGGTACAGCAGCAGGAGGCCGCGGTGGCGGACACCAGCGCACGGCTGGCGAACGCCAATATTCAACTGGCGCGGGCCCAGTCTCTGCTCAGCACGCCGGCCGGGCAGCGTTCCAACGTCGACGACGCGGTTGCCAACCAGCGCTCCCTGGCGGCACAGGTGCTTTCGGCGCAGGCCCAGTTGAAAGCGGCGCAGATCAACCTCGACTACACCGAGATCCGCGCGCCGATCGCCGGCAAGATCAGCCGCACCAGCATCACCGTCGGCAACGTCGTCTCGCCGAGCTCGGGGCAGCTGGCCTCCATCGTCAGCCAGGACCCGATGTATGTGCTGTTTCCGGTCGCGTCACGCAGCCTGACGGAACTGCAGAAGCGTTACGCCGACAAGGGCGGCACCAACGCCGTGGTGGTGAAGCTGCGTCTGCCGGACGGCTCGCTGTATAACCAGGATGGCAAGATCGACTACGTCGAGCCGACGGTGTCCGCCACAACCGACACCATCCTGATGCGGGCGCGGATCGCCAACCCCGCGCGTGCCCAGGTCGACGCGGGGCAACCGGTGGAGCGTCCGTTGGTGGACGGGGCGTTCGTGACCGTGCTGGTCGAAGGC
Source organism: Rhodopila sp. (assembly GCA_036398735.1). Taxonomy (GTDB): domain Bacteria; phylum Pseudomonadota; class Alphaproteobacteria; order Acetobacterales; family Acetobacteraceae; genus Rhodopila. The sequence goes on along the minus strand of DASWON010000337.1, from coordinate 7,628 downwards.
ATTGAGCCGGTCATGGCGCTGGGTATCCCGCGCAAGGCGGTGCTGTCGGATCAGCAGGGTGATTATGTCTACGTCGTCGGTGCCGACAACAAGGTTGAGCAACGCCGCATCCAGCTGGGTCAGTCCACACCCACCACCGCCGTGGTCGCCGGGGGCCTGAAGGAAGGCGAGATGGTGGTTGCCGACGGCATCCAGCGTGTGCGCCCCGGACTGGTGGTCAGCCCCGGCCCCGCCAGCCCGCCGCCACCCGCTTCCGGCTCACCGAGCGCGGGAAAGTCGTAGGATGATTTCTGCTGTCTTCGTCGAACGGCCGCGGCTGGCGATCGTCATCGCCATCCTGCTGACGCTCGCGGGCGCGCTGTCGCTGATGCGCATCCCGGTTTCTCAGTTCCCGGACATCGTCCCGCCCCAGGTCACCGTCTCGACGACCTTCACCGGCGCTTCCGCCGCCGTGGTCGAACAGACCGTGGCGCAGCCGCTGGAGGCGGCGATCGTCGGCGTGGACAAGATGATCTACATGAAGTCGAACAGCGCGAACGACGGCAGCTACTCGCTGACGGTCAGTTTCGAGCTGGGGACCAACCCCGACATCGACACCGTCAACGTCAACAACCGGGTGCAGCAGGCGATCGCGCGCCTGCCGTCGGAAGTGCAGCGCTACGGGCTGACGGTGCGCAAGCGCTCCGCCGCCATCCTGGAGTTCCTGCAGTTCTACAGCGAAGGCGGCAAGCAGGACCCGCTGTTCATCAGCAACTACGTGACGATCAACGTGCTGGACCGGCTGACCCGGGTTCCCGGTGTGGGCGACGCGACGCTGTTCGGACGCCTCGACTACTCGATGCGCATCTGGTTCGACATGGACCGGCTGGTGTCGCTGAACCTGGCACCCTCGGATATCATCGCTGTCATCCAGTCGCAGAACGTGCAGGCCGCGGTGGGCCGGATCGGCGCCCGGCCGACGAGCGATGCGACGCAGTTCCAGCTCAACGTGCAGACCCAGGGACGCCTGACGACGCCCGAGCAGTTCGGCAACATCGTGATACGGGCCAACCCCGACGGCTCGGTGTTGCGCATTCATGACGTGGCGCGAACCGAACTGGGGGCGGCGAACAGCGACACGCTGAGCCGGCTGAACGGCAACCCGGCGGTGTCGATCGGCATCTACCTCGCACCCGGTGCCAATGCGGTGCAGACCTCGGCCCGGGTCACCGCCGCGCTGAACGAGCTTTCGGGGCGGTTTCCCGAGAGCCTCAAGGCAAGGGTGTTCTACGACAGCAGCTCATTCGTTTCCTCGACCATCGATGAGGTGGTGAAGACGCTGCTGATCGCCTTCGTGCTGGTGGTCGGCGTCGTGTACATCTTCCTCGGGAGCATTCGTGCGACGATCATCCCCATGGTGGCGATCCCGGTCAGCCTGATCGGCACGTTCGCGGCCCTGCTGGCCATGGGATTTTCCGCCAACACGATCTCCCTGCTCGCGATGGTGCTGGGCATCGGCGTGGTCGTCGACGATGCGATCGTGGTGGTCGAGAACGTCGAGCGCGTGATGGCGGAGGAGCCGGAGCTGTCGCCGCAGGAGGCGACCAAGAAGGCGATGATGCAGATCACCGGTCCGGTCATCGCGATCTCGCTGGTGCTGCTGTCGGTGTTCGTCCCGGTGGCCTTCATTCCCGGCCTGTCCGGCACGCTGTTCCGTCAGTTCGCCGTCACCATCAGCATTTCCATGCTGCTGTCGGCAACCATCGCGCTGACCTTGTCGCCGGCCTTGTGCGCGCTGTTCCTGCGTCACAGCCGCCGGCCGAGGGGACCGGTCGGCTGGATCCTGATCGGCATCGACAAGGTTCGGGACGGCTACTCGAGCGTCGTCACGCGGCTGTTGCGGCTGGCGTTCCTGTCAGTGCTGGCGATCGTCGCCGCGGGCGTAGGCATCGTTCTGCTGGGCAAGATCACACCAACGGGGTTCCTGCCCGAGGAAGACCAGGGCGCCATCTTCACCGTCGTCCAGCTGCCTGACGGCGCCTCGGTCGAACGGACCCGCAGCGTGGTCGAACAGGTGGAGAACCTGATCCGGCCCATGCCGCAGGTCGAGGCCGTGCTGTCGATCGTCGGGTTCTCGCTGCTGGACGGCGGCAGCCAGCCGAACGCGGCGTTCCTCGTCACGCGCCTGAAGCCGTTCGAAGACCGGGTCGGCGCGGCCAATGGCGTCGGCGCGGTGCTCGGGCATATCTTCGGCGCGGCGCAGCAGATCCGCTCCGCGGTGGTCTTTCCGTTCAACCTGCCGCCGATCATCGGCCTGTCGACCAGCGGCGGTTTCGAATATCAGCTGGAGAACCTGGAGGGCAGGCCGCCCGAAGACATGGCCAGCGTCATGCAGGGCATGATTGCCGCGGCGAACCAGGATCCGCGCCTGACCCGGGTGTTCTCGACCTTCACCGCGTCCAATCCGTCGATCTGGCTGGATATCGACCGCGAAAAGGCGCAGGCGCTTGGCCTGTCCGTGGCGGACGTGTTCAACGCCCTGCAGACCACGCTCGGCGGGTTCTATGTCAATGACTTCAACCTTTTCGGACGGACCTGGCAGGTCAACATCCAGGGCGAGTCGATCGACCGCAGCGACCCCACCGCCATCTACAAGATCTATGTCCGCAACCGCCTGGGGGAGATGGTGCCACTGCGCTCCATCGCCAATGTCCGGATCCAGCTGGGGCCGCAGGTCATCAGCCGGTACAACAACTACCGAAGCGTGACGATCAACGGCACGCCGAAACCCGGAATCTCGTCCGGCGATGCGCTGGTGGCAATGGACCAGCTTTCGCGCACCACGCTGCCGCCGGGCTATACGTTCGAATGGACCGGGACCGCCTACCAGGAGCGGGAGGCGTCCGGACAGACCGGCGCGATCCTGGCTCTGGCGGTGTTGTTCGCCTACCTGTTCCTGGTGGCGCTGTACGAGAGCTGGATGATCCCCATCCCGGTGCTGCTGTCGGTCACCGTCGGCGTGCTGGGAGCGTTCTTCGGCCTGGTTCTCGCGGGACTTTCGCTCGATCTGTATGCGCAGATCGGCATGGTCGTGCTGATCGCGCTGGCGGCGAAGAACGGAATTCTGATCGTCGAATTCGCCAAGGAGCAGCGGGAGGCCGGGCTGTCGATCCGCGACGCGGCGGCGATGGGCGCTCGGATGCGGATCAGGGCGGTGCTGATGACCTCGATCGCGTTCATCTTAGGCCTGATCCCGCTGGTGTGGGCGACCGGGGCGGCGATGCTGAGCCGGCGCGCGGTTGGCACGGCGGTGTTCGCCGGGATGATCGTCGCCAGTTCGATCGGCGTGTTCCTGATCCCGATGCTGTACGTGGTGTTTCAGACGCTGCGCGAGAGCGTGAAGCGGCGGTTCAACCGGACCGCGACGAACACGCCGCAGCATCCATAGACCGCCGCCAGGCGTTCAGGCGGCGATCTGAGCCCCGGATCGTCACCCGGCCGGGGGGACTCAGAGCGCGGACCGTGACCCGGAGGGGGGGTCAAAGCGCAGGATGCTGACCCCCGGAGGCGGCGGCGGCCGGTGTCCCGGATCGTCCTCCTGGGGCGGTCAGAGCCCCGGATCGTGACCCGGGGGCGGCGGTCGGTGTCCCGGATCTTCCTCCGGGAGGGCGATCGGTGCCCGGATCGTCTCCCGGGGGGCGGCGGTCAGTCGCCGGTGAAGTTCGGCCGACGCTTCGCGGCAAACGCGGAAACGGCTTCCTGGTGGTCCTTCGACAGGTTCGACTGGGTTTCCAGGCTCAGGCTGAGATCCATGGTCGCGTGCGCGATCTGGCGCAGCGGCACGTTGATCACCTGCTTGGTCCACCGGATCGACTTCATCGCCCCGCCGGCGAGGCGGCGCGCGAGACCATAAACCTTGTCATCCAGCTCCTCGGGCGGCACCACGTGGTTGATGAGCCCGATCCGGTGCGCCTCGGTCGCGGTCATCAGATCGCCGGTGAACAGGTATTCCTTGGCCCGCGCGAAGCCGATCAGCTGAGGCCATATCAGCGCGCCGCCATCTCCCGCCACCAGACCGGCGTTGACGTGCGGGTCGCCGATCTTCGCGGTGTCGGCGGCGATGATGATGTCGCACATCAGTGCCACCGTGGCGCCTAGTCCCACGGCGTGACCATTGACCCGGGCGATCACCGGCTTGTCGCATTCCAGCATGCGGAAGATGATCCGCTTCGCTTCCGGCAGGCTGGTGGCGTCCCACAGCGCCGGCTGGTCGATTTTCTGCTGCATCGCGATCACGTTGCCACCGGCGGAAAAGGCACGTCCGGCACCCGTGAGAACCACGACGTTCACCTCCGGGTCGTCCTGAACGTCCTCCCAGATGCGCGACATCGAGTAGTGCATCTCGGCTGAGAAGGCGTTCATCGATTCCGGCGCGTTCAGGGTGATCGTCATCACCTTGTCCTGCTTTTCGACCTTCAGCCCGCCATATTGGCTGTAATCGTAGACCTTATCGAGTGGCGGCATGGCGCTGACTCCCTTCCCATTGTTGCAGACTGCCGATTGGCGCTGGCTCAGGATCACCGAAAGCGCCACCGCGCATGCAATCCTGGGTGTCAGCGCATCCGTCTGGGTTCACAGCCGGGCCGTGGCCTCGTGCATGCTCCGGCACGGGCCACTGCCCACCCGGCGTTGCGAACAGCGGCGACCCGCAGCCACGCCTCCACCACGCTCCGATGCAGCCTGATACCTCGGATTGCCCGCTGATCGCCGGGCCCGGGTCCGTGCCAGGAACGCGCCGCCTCGGGCTGGCTGACTACCTGAACGAGGCGCCGCCGGCGGCGGTTGGCTCCGAACCGTGATGCCCGGCGAGATGCACGACCAGGGCCACGAGATGATACACAGCCATCAGCCCGCACAGCGCGACCGCGTTGACCAGGAAGACGTGCGCGATGACCGTGGCGCTGAAGGCCCAGTCGCTGCCCGGCAGCGCGAACCCCGCGACGTACAGGCCGAGTTCGAACGCGGTGAAGGCGCCGACCAGTGGCAGGCTGACTGCCAGAGGGGCCGGACGGGTGACCGACAATCCCCGCGCGGCAAGGATACCGAGGCCAGACGACAGGCCGATCACGACGCCCCAGGCCATGCTGTCCCAGGTCCAGGGATACCCGAGGTAGCCGTAGCCGACCACCTGGTTCGCCAGCCACACGGCAGCCATCACCGCGAACGCGTCGCGGCGGCTGAGCTTCAAACCGGCCAGGGTGGCGAGGGCGGCGAATGGCGTGACACAGGCGAAATACGGACTGAGGCAGAGCCCGCTGGCGACGATCAGCACGGTCCAGATCGCGCGTCCCGGCTGGTTGGCCTCAGACTGGTCATCACCGACGTATCCCGTCGCTTGCATGTTATCCGCCATCCTCTGGCATGGTGACCCGATGATCCGGTTTGTTCCGGCCGCCGTCAATCACCCGCCCGGTCTGTCACTGGTTCCGCCAGTTCGGTTTGCGCTTCTCCGCGAAGGCCTTCGGTCCCTCTATATAGTCCTGGCTCTCGATATTCTCGCGTTGTGCCGGATAAATCGTGCGCATCGCCTGTTCCAGCGTCGGTTCATCCATGCCGCGATAGGATGCCTGCTTTGACGCCCGCACGGCCTTCGGCGAGCACTCCAGAATCATCCCTGCCCAGCGTTTCGCCGCCGTCAGCGCCTGGCCTTCGGGAACCACCTCGGTGACGAAGCCGAGTTCGAAGCCCTCTCGCGCCGGCACCCGACGTCCGGTCAGGATCATGCCCATCGCCTGCTTGATCGGAATCGACCGCGGCAGGCGATGCACGCCGCCGGCTCCGGCGATCAGTCCGACGCGCGGTTCCGGCAGCGCAAAGAGCGCGTTCTCGGCGGCGATGATGATGTCGCAGGCCAGCGCCGTCTCGAAGCCGCCGCCCATGGCGACGCCGTTCACCGCGGCGATCAGCGGCTTGTCGAGGTCAAACCGGCTGCAGATGCCGGCGAAACCGCGCGGGCCGTTGGGACGGCGCTTGCCCCCGGCCTGCACCTTGAGGTCGTTGCCGGCGGAGAAGGCGCGCTCCCCTGCCCCGGTGATGATGCCGACCCAGAGATCATCCCGAGCGGCGAACTCATCCCAGACGGCGGCCAGTTCGTCGTTGGCATCGGCGTGCAGCGCGTTCAGCACCTCCGGCCGGTTGAGCGTGACGATCCGCAGGCGCCCTTCGTCCTGGACCGTGAAGAATTGATGCGACATCAGCCAACCACCTCATTGTTCTTCAGTTCCGCGACCCGGGCCGGGTCGTAGCTCAGCCATTCCGACAGCACCTCCTCGGCGTGCTGGCCGAGCAGAGGTGCGGATTTGAGTGCCGGGGTCCCGCCGCCGAAGCGGACCGGCCATCCGCTCATGACATACTCGCCAATCTCGGGATGCTGCATGGTCTGGCGGATGCCGCGTTGCGCGAAGGTCGGGTCGTCGGCGAGCTCACGCGTGTCCAGCACCGCGCCCGCCGGGATCGTGGCGCTGCCGACCAGTTGCATGGCGGTGTGCTTGTCGTGGTGGATGGTCCATTCCGAGACGATCCGATCGACTTCCGCGCGATGTTCGGTGCGTGCGGCGGGGGTTGCGAAACGGGCGTCGCCGATCAGGTCCTCGCGGCCCATGACCTTCAGCAGCCGGGTCCAATGCTCCGGATTGGCGGCGCTGGTGTAGATATAGACGTAGTCATTCGGGCCGCCGCCTTTGCACGGATACACCCCGATCGGCGGATTGCCGCCGCCAACGGTCTTCGAGCCCGCCCGCGGCGCCGCCTTGCCGTCGGTCCGCTCCATGAAGGTGAAGGCATTGCGGATATAGTGCAGGATGGCGTCCTGCATCGCCACCTGCAGGTGCTCGCCCAGCCCGGTGCGCAGCCGGCGGACATAGGCGCCAAGGATCGAGACGGCCATCAGCATGCCGGTCCCGGTGTCGCCGATCGTCGCACCAGGCTTGCAGGGCGGGCCGTCCTCCTCGCCGGTGATCGACATCAGCCCGCCGCAGGCCTGGGCTATCATGTCGAACGCGAGGTTCTTCTCGAACGGGCTGCCGGTGCCGAAGCCTTTGACCTGACAGTAGATGATCGCCGGATTGATCGCCTTGATCACATCATAGCCGAGGCCGAGGCGCTCGATCGCGCCGGGCGCGAAGTTCTCGATCATCACGTCGGCGGTTTTCGCCAGGTCCTTGACGAGATCCAGCCCGCGCGGGTGCTTCAGGTTGACCGCCACGGAGCGCTTATTGGCGTTGTACTGCAGGAAGTAATAGGCGTCCTGTGTGCCGGTGCGGCCCGATGACCGACCCGGATCGCCAACCCTCGGATTTTCGATCTTGACCACGTCGGCGCCCATCCACGCGAGGGCTTCGGTGCAGGATGGGCCGGCCTCGAACTGGGTCAGGTCCAGGATCTTGAGTCCTGCCAGGCAGTTTTCTCCGCTCATTGGTGGCGCTTCCCCGGTTGTGTTTCGGAAATGCTACCCCCGTCGCGGGACCCGCGTCGAGAGCGCCGATGCAACGACCCGGACGGGCGCGTGAAAACGCGGCGGCGCTGTAAAGAGGCTTGCCTTCCGGCTCGCGGGAAGCCAGCTTTTAGATCATGGTGGAACCCGTGAGCCT
>DASWON010000336.1:0-8852 GCA_036398735.1 Rhodopila sp. | reverse complement strand
GTCGGTCATGCCGGCGCCCGCCGCCAGGCCCCGCATCGCCTCCGATTCCCATAGATTGAGCCGGCAGCCGAAGGTCAGGAGTTCGAGCTCGGCCATGGCCGCTAGCCGAGCAGGTCGGCGCCCAGCATGCCGCTGAAGCTGCGCGTCGCCGGGCCGGTCATCAGCACATGGCCGTCGTCGCGCCACGTGATGTCGAGCGTGCCCCCGTCGACGATGACCCTGGCGCGCCGGCCGGTGAGGCCGCGGCGGTGCGCATTGACCAGCGTCGCGCACGCCCCGGAACCGCATGCCAGGGTCAGTCCGGCACCGCGCTCCCACACCTTGAGCCGAATCGTCCCGGAATCGATGACCTGGGCAAAGCCGATATTGGCACGTTGGGGAAACAGAGGATCGTGTTCCAGGGCGGGGCCGAGACCGGTTACTGGCGCGGCGTCCAGGTCGGAGACGAAGAACGTCGCATGCGGATTGCCCATGCTGGCCGCGGCCGGTTCGCCGGGCAGGTCGAGCCACAGCGTGTCCATCGGCCGGCGCAGGGGGATGTCCGCCCAGTCCAGCCGCACCGGACCCATGTCGACCTCGATCAGGCCGTCGGCACGTCGGCTCGCCGGCAGATCACCCGAGATGGTGCGGATCGTGACGCTGCTCTGCCCGCTCTCGCGCATCAGGATGTCGGCGACACAGCGCGTGGCATTGCCGCAGGCCCCTGCCTCGGAGCCGTCCGGATTGAAGATGGCCATGAACGCATCGGCGGTTTCGGCGCGCTGGACGACGATGAGCTGGTCGCAGCCGATCCCGGTGTGCCGGTTCGCCAGCGCGGCGGCACGGGTCGGGCCGATGTCGAGCGGGCCCGTGCGTTCGTCGAGGATGACGAAGTCGTTGCCGCAGCCATGCATCTTCACGAACGGGATGGTCATGGCGCGCATATAGAGCATCATCGCGCCGGGCGGAACGTCCACGGCGGGTTATTCAATGCTGCGGTGCCCACCGCGCAGCCGGAGCATGATTGCCCGGTCAAAGTTCATACGCGTCGGCGTCGGTCGCGGTTTGGATGCCGAGGCGGCTGGGCGCCAGGCGGCGAGGCGCGTGGTTCGCCAGGCATGGCGAACCGGCCAACGGGAGGACCAGCCATAACCCAGGGGCCGCGGCCCTTGCTGGCGGTCCCGACCGCAACCGTCACGCCATGGAGCGGCGCTTTGGCAGGCGGGTGCGCGGACCACCGTGTCGAACCGCAAGGGTCTGCGCACCCGGCCCGGCGAGCTTGGCCAATTCTGCCGCGGACTGCCCCTTGGCAGGTCCCGGCGGTCAAGCTGCGGGAGACAGGCGAGAAATACGTAGAGGTTCAAAGTTGGAAGCAAACGTGTCTTGCGCGGCCGCCTCCCGGATCATGTAGCCACGACCCCAGATCGTCCCGATAATCCCTTCCGCACCGGCGCGGGCTAGCTTCTTGCGGAGCTTGCAGACGAAAACGTCGATGATCTTGACCTCCGGTTCATCCATCCCGCCGTAGAGGTGGTTCAGGAACGCTTCCTTGGTCAGAACCATCCCCTTGCGCAGGACCAGCAATTCCAGGATTGAATATTCCTTGCCGGTCAGGTGCACGTCCTTCCCGTCCACGCTGACTTCGCGGCTGTCGAGGTTTAGCTCCAGACGGCCAAAGCGTACCGTCGGCTGGCTGAATCCCTTGCTGCGGCGCACGATCGCCTGCATTCGGGCCAGCAGTTCCGCCTTGTCAAACGGTTTGGTGATGAAATCATCGGCGCCCAGGCTCAGCGCCTTGACCCTGGCCTGCGGCATCGTCAGACCGGAGAGGATCAGCACCGGCGTGTCGTTTCGTGACACGCGCATGCGTCGAACGACCTCGAATCCTTCGATATCCGGCAGCGCAAGATCAAGTAGCACGATGTCGTACTCATAGTGCCGCAACAACTCGAGCGCGTCCTCGCCGCTATCGGTCTGATCGACCACAGCGCCGGCAGCTTTCAACATCAGCGTTATGCCGCGGGCGGCGATCAAGTCCTCTTCAACCAGAAGGACACGCATCCGGTTTCTCCTTAACAACACACGAAAACTTGTATACCACTATAGCGTGTTATAGCCCAACAAATTCTCAACGAATTAGTGTATTTTCTCCTAAATAGTTATGATTCAGGGCAGACCGCATGCGAATGTATACAGAACATTAAAACTATTTGGATATGTTGATATCAATGAGACAGTATAATCTCGCGGATCGCGTAGATGCCTGTAAAGCACGTCTTCGGCATACCCAGGTCGGCCAGATCAGCGGCACCGTCACCAACCTCCTGGGCCTCGTCGTCGAAGTGGAAGGGCTGATCGGGATCGCCGCGGTCGGTGACCGGCTGGCCTTGCGCACACGCCATGAACAGCTGGTGCCAGCGGAGGTAATCGGCTTTCGCAACACAGCCCTGCAGGCCATGGCGTATGGCTCGCTTGAGGGACTGGCACATGGCGCGCAGGCGCTGCTGCGCCCTTCGAGCGACGCCATGCTGGACGTCGCACTGTCGTGGCTTGGTCGGGTGATCGATCCGTTGGGAAACCCTCTTGACCGGGAAGGTATCCTGTTCGGCGGGGCGGTTGCGAAGCCGACGCGTATCGCACCGCCAGAGGCCACAACGCGCGCCCGCCTCGGCCCGCGCATCGACCTTGGCGTGCGCGCGCTCAATTGTTTCGCCACCTGCCGTCAGGGTCAGAGGCTGGGCCTGTTTGCCGGATCGGGTGTTGGCAAGTCGACGCTGCTGTCCATGCTGACGCGCGGCACGGCCTGCGACGTTGTGGTGCTGGCGCTGGTGGGTGAGCGGGGCCGTGAAGTCCGGGAGTTCATTGAGACCGATCTCGGCCCCGAGGGCCTGGCGCGGTCAGTGGTGGTCGTCGCGACCTCGGACTCGCCGCCGTTGATGCGCCGCCAGTGTGCCTATACCGCAATGACCGTTGCCGAATATTTCCGCGACCAGGCGCTCTCGGTACTCCTACTGATGGACAGCGTCTCCCGCTTCTGCCTGGCGTTGCGCGAAATCGGCCTGTCGCTGGGGGAGCCGCCGGCGACGCGCGGCTATCCACCCAGCGTGTTCGCCGAACTGCCGCGACTGCTGGAGCGTGCAGGACCCGGCGTGGTGCGCCCGGATGGCAGCGCCGGCCACATCACCGGACTGTTCACCGTCCTGGTCGAGGGCGATGATCATAACGAGCCGGTGGCTGATGCGGTCCGCGGGATCCTTGATGGGCACATCACCATGGACCGCAAGATCGCGGAGGCCGGGCGCTATCCGCCGATTGATATCCTGCGATCGCTGTCGCGCCTCGCCGCATCGTGCCTGGATGAGGCACAGAGCGCGACGGTGCGGCGCGCACGCGCGATTCTGTCGCTGCATGGAGACATGGCCGACATGGTCCGCCTTGGCGCCTATCGTGCCGGTACCGACGCGGGGGTCGACGAGGCTCTGCGCCTGACCCCCGCCATCGAGGATTTTCTGCGCCAGGCGCCCGGGGACTGCACCGACTTCGACGAATCGTTCCGGCGTCTGGAACAGGCACTGGCGGGCTAGTGTCGTGGTTCTGCAATCCCCTATGACACCGGTCCGCATCACGACCGATTTCGGAACCGCGGCACGGGAAAGCAATGATCTGCCGGTATCCTTCTTGATCCGGAAGTTTGCCGGGAACTGGTCCATGGCACGACGGACGCTCGCGGAAGAACGCCAGAATATCCCTGGTCACAGCCAAGCCGCCGGGACGGGTCGTCCGGGAACCTCCACGTTGGAACGGATGACATCCAATGGACCGGCTCCGGTAGGATCGTGCGATTATGGCTGCTGATCCATTGCAGACGCTGCTGGCGATCCGTCGGCGTGAGGTCGAGCAGGCGCGTATGGTGCTGGCGACCTGTCTGGCAACTGAGGCGGCGGTGTCCCAGCGGATCGGATCTCTCGACGCCGCGGCTCGGCGAGACTGCGAGACCGCCGCTGTCTGGACGCACGCTCATCAGTTCCTCGAGATTGCGGGCGCCAGGCTGGCCGCAGCGCGGTCGGATCGGCGCAGTCTGACCGCGGATCTGGCAGCGGCTCAGACGTCGACCGAGCAGGCGCGCGGTTACGTCGCCGCGACCCGTACCGCAGCGGAAACGGTGGAACAGCTGATTGCCGAACGGGAGGCGGCCCGCCAGGCCGAAGCGGGCAAGCGGGCACAGCACGCGCTTGACGATATCGTCCGTAAACGGCGGCCGCCTTATTCCGGCCACGATCAGTGAACCTTCGCCCGGCCGCGACGTTGCAATGTTCGACGGTCCCGCAACGAACGGCTTGGCATCCGGCGCTGGAACCGTGGTCTGCCCGCGGCGGGTCTGCCGGGGCTTCGATCGGGTCGTCACGTCTGCGTTGAGGTCGTCATGTCCGTGTCAAGGCTCCGGCTGCACAGTGCGCTCACGAGAAGTTGCCGCGTGGAGGCCGGGATTTCAGGGTCCGCTGCATTACATCGGGGTTTATGAACACGTTGTCCATGTCAAGAGAATCCAACTTGATCGAGCCCCAGGCCCCCCAGACCGTCCTCGTTGTGGAGGATGAGATGATGGTGCGGATGCCGATCGCCGAATACCTCCGCGACTGCGGCTACAACGTGTTGGAGGCCGGTGACGCGAATGAGGCGATCGCCACGATGAACGCCGAAGGGCCGGTCAACCTGGTATTCAGCGATGTCAGGATGCCAGGGAAGATGGATGGGTTCGGGCTGGCCGAGTGGTTTCGCTCGCACTTCCCGAGCGTCCCCGTCCTGCTGACCTCGGGCTATAACGGCGGCCGCAGTCTGGCAGCTGCGTCCATTCCTGGCGTGCGATTCATCGAAAAGCCATACTCACAGACGCAGGTGGCTCGGCGAATCGCTACGTTACTTGGGACCTGAGCGCGCCGTTATCGGGATGCCCCGGGCGGACTAGGCGCAACGGCTTGTCACAGCCGGGTCGCCCGGTTCAAGCGTGCCGAACGCAAGTGGGTGATGGGCTCAGCAAGGCTGCCGCCTGCGATGACCAAACGTCCGGCGCATCAGTGGCGGCGTTGCGCATCGTCGATGTTCAGAACGCGATCGTCGCCCGGCCATCGCCGGCGAGGACTCAGGAGTGCACCTCCCGAAGCTGACGTGCGTTGTGCGCGCTTTGAACCATGTCCACACCATAACAGTAGAGTCCCCGCGCCCCGGAAAATGACGCGCTTCGCGTGGTCGATCGGGTCGGCGGCATTGGCCGAATCGCCCAACGTGGTAGGTGGAATTGCAGCATGGGTGCTATGTCCCAGGCGCCTGTGGCGTCTGGCATTGGCGCATCGTGATCGGGCGCTCTGATCCGGGGCGAGCAGCAGCAACGGCCGCTGTCGGGCCACCGACCGAGCCCGCCGGCCAAGCCACCGCTTTTTCTGGATCCTTCGCGTTTCGGTGGCCCAGGTCGCCATGAATAAGCCACTTGGCCCGGCTTTAACGGTGTGGCAACAAAAGCGTGCGATAAGCGCGCGCTTTTCAGTCGCTGCCTCAAGATCGAGCCTCGATGACCCCAGTTTCAAGCCGGGCGGTCAACCCGGTCACCTTTACACGCAGGCCTCTGGTGTCCGCCATCAGCCTGCTTCTATTGACGTCCGTTCTGGGCGCGGTGCTGTTTATTGCGCTCCGCTCGCCACTGAAGGACGACATCGCTTGGCTCCTGTATGTGGCGCACCGCTGGATGGCCGGGCGCGAACTCTACATCGACGTCGTCGAGGTCAATCCACCCCTGATTGTCTGGATATCCGCGATTCCCCTCGAAATCGCGCGCTGGCTGGACGTCGGGTCCCAGTTCGTCGCAATGCCGGTGTTTGTGGCAGCCGTCCTGGCCTGCGCCTGGTGGGCGGCCACCCTGCTACGGCCATGCGGCGGCCTGTTCGTCGACCGTCTGCCGGTCTTCGCCGCGATCGGTTCTGCCCTGTTGGTGCTGCCGGCCGCCGATCTCGGGCAGCGCGAGCATCTTCTGGTCGCCGCGTTTCTGCCTTACCTCGTACTGTTCGCTCAATCGCTGGGGCATTCCCGGCCGGACTGGAAGCGCGCGAGGCTCGCAACGGCGTCATGGTGGCGACTGCGCCGACCGGTTCGGCAAACGGGAGCGGCAGTCGGTTCGGGCGCAGTCGCGGAACCCGGGACGTCGTGGACGGGCACTGAATTTCATGCGTCCGAACCTGCGGCCGATATCGCACCCGAGCAAAGCGGCATCGGGGCTGTGACGGCAAGCAAGGCGAGGATCGCTGCGTATGTGGTGGCGGGTGTACTTGCCGGCCTGGGGTGCGCGCTGAAGCCGCGCTATGCGGCCGTCTTCGCGGTGCTGGAATGCGTCGCGCTGACCCGTGGGCTGCGACCATGGCGGGTGATGCCGCTCGTCGCGGGGACGACCCTGGTGGCGTATGCGGGCCTCGTTGCCTTTCTCTGCCCCGCCTATCTGCGGCGCGCGGTGCCGATGGCGCTGGCGCTCTACGGCGCCACCGACGTTCCGTTCCTCACGCTGCTGGCGGACAGTGCCCTGTTGCTGTCGGGAGAGGCGGTGGCTATCGGTCTGCTGTGGCTGCGCCGCCGAAGTCTGCCCGATTACAACCTGATGCTTACGCTGGTTGTGTTCGCTGCGACGAGTACCGTGATCTGCTTTGTCGACGGCAAGGACTGGTACTACCACCGGCTGCCGGCGACGGTGATCACCGTTCTGGCTCTGCTGCTGTGGTCGGCCACCGAGCTGGTGCAGCGGCGCTGGCGCATCCGCTGGCCGCTGATCGCCGCCGGGCTCGCCGTCACGGTGTTCTGCGTGTCGTCTATCCAGCAGCTCGAACCCGAAGCCATCGATGCAGTCGAGCCGAAGCAGACGGCAGTCGACCGCCTTGAACAGATCCTCCGCGCTGAACACGCGCGCACCTACATCGCGTTCTCCGAGTGGATCGCTCTCGGGTTCCCCGTGGTGAATGAGACCGGGGTGACATGGGCGTCACGCTTCGATTCGATGTGGGCTTTGAAGGGCGAGGTCTGGCGGGCCCGTTTCGATCCGGCCGTGGCGAAGGAGTGGCCTATCGCACGCTGGGTAGCGCACGATTTCATCGCCGGGTGCCCCGACATCGCGGTGGTGGATACGCGCGAGACGACAAATTACATCAGTGTGCTGAGGGCGGCCGACGGGGCGTTCGCACGAGCCTGGTCGCGCTACCGTCGAATTGCTGCATTCGATGGTCTCGTGGTGTACCGGCGTGGGAAGGGGGGCTGCTTCGACGTCTGGGTCGCCGCCGATGCCAAGCCGGTGATCGAGCCACCTTAATCGCCGGCGAGGCGGCGGTCCTTTGATGCCGACCCCGCCGCTGAGCGTCACGTCCCTTTAGGGCATCCCGCTATGGCATGCGCCCGCGGCTGAGCCATGCGCGGGCGCGCCAATCAGCGCCAGCGCAAAGGGGGCCGCTCCGCGCTTGCCGCCTCGCTGGCGCTGCCTCAACGGGGTTGCATCTAGGGGTTGCATCTAGGGGTTGCATCGTCAGGGTTGGCCGGCGCAGGCGCCCCGCAGACCTCCGGCCCGTGCGCCCCCGCAGATCTCACTCCCCTGGGGCTGGTACTGCCCCTCTCAGGCGGCCAGTTGCGCGGCCTCGGCGCGTTCCGCGTCCAGTGTTGCGGCCACGGCATGCACCACCGCCGCGATGCGTACGGCGGCCTGGACCTGCTCTGCCGTCAGCCCATGCTGACGCACCGCGCGCTCATGGCTCTCCATGCACATGCCGCAGCCGTTGATCGCGGACACCGCCAGCGACCAGAGTTCGAAGGTCGCCTTGTCGACGCCCGGCCGAGCCATGACATTCATCCGCAGCTTGGCGGGCATATTCGCGTAGTCACCGCCCACCAGATGCGTGAAACGGTAATAGACGTTGTTCATCGCCATGATCGCCGCCGCCGCCTTGGCCGCGTTCAGGGCTTCGGGCGTCAGCTGGCCGCCGAATTCCGCAATAATGGCGTCGGTCACCATGGCGTTGCGGGAGGCAATGGCCGACGCGATGAACGTTCCGGCCCGCTGCTCATCCGATAGCACCGGTTCCGTCGCCAGCGATCCGAGGTTGAGGCGGATGTCCTTCGCATAGTCAGGCAGCGCGACTTTCAGGGTTTCGAGGGACACGATCATTTCTCCATGTGCCGACCGGCCGCCATCGGCATTCTCGCGGCGCCGGCCGGACCCGAGGGTCAGGGTTGGATGCCGGGCGCCAAGACCCCGACCGGTGGCAACCCACCGGACGAGGTCAGAAACCGCCCGCCGTGCGGTATCGAGGTCAGGCCGCCGGACGCAGGAACTCCTCGCCCTTCTTCCAGTTGCAGGGGCACAGCTCGTCGGTCTGCAATGCGTCCAGCACGCGCAGCACCTCGGCGGGATTGCGCCCGACCGACAGGTCGTTCACCGCGGCGTAGCGGATGATACCTTGCGGATCGACCAGGAAGGTAGCCCGCAACGCGACGCCCTCGGTCTTGTCGAGCACCCCGGTCGCGGTCGCCAGCTCGCGCTTGATGTCGGCCAGCATCGGAATCGGCAGCGTGCGGAGATCATCATGATGCAGACGCCAGTTCAGATGCACGAACTCGCTGTCGATCGAAACGCCGTAGACGACGGTGTCGCGATCGGCGAAATCGCCCGCCAGCTTGCCGAATGCCACGATTTCGGTCGGGCAGACGAACGTGAAGTCCTTCGGCCAGAAGAACACGACCCGCCACTTGCCCTCGTAGGACTTGTCGTTGATCTGGGCGAACGCCTTGTCGGCGTCGAGGTCGACGCAGGCGGTCAGATCGTATTCGGGGAATTGGTTGCCAACAGTCAG
>DASWON010000335.1:0-5202 GCA_036398735.1 Rhodopila sp. | reverse complement strand
GGCCGACAAGGCCAGTATTGCGCAATACGACCTCGACCTCGACTATTGCCGCATTACGTCGCCGGTCTCGGGCCGGGTCGGCCTGCGCCTGGTCGACCCGGGCAACTATGTCAGCACCGCCACCACGACGGGCATCGCGGTCATCACCACCACCAAGCCGACCACGGTGCAATTCGCCGTGCCGCAGGATGCGCTGGCGCGCATCCTGGAACGCGAGCGCGGCGGCGCGCAACTGCCCGTCACCGCTTTCAGCAGCGACAACAGCAAGCAGGTCGCCACCGGCACGCTCTACGCCATCAGCAACCAGATCGCCACCAGCACCGGCACGGTCATGCTGCGTTCGCGCTTCGCCAACGACGACGAGGCGCTGTTTCCCAACCAGTTCGTCAACGTGCAGCTGCTGGTCGACACGCTGCACGACGCCGTGCTCGTGCCGACGCCGTCGGTGCAGACCGGCGCGCCCGGCACCTTCGTCTACCTGGTCAACCCGGACAACACCGTGTCCGTGCACAAGGTGACGCCGGGCCCGAGCGACGGCAAGTTCACGGTCGTCACGTCCGGCCTGTCGGCCGGCGACAAGGTGGTCACCGACGGGATGGACCGCCTGAGCGACGGCGCGCGCATCCGCCCGGCCGGCGCGCAGCCCGCAAGCGGGGCGCAACCCGGGGCGCAATCCAGCAATGGCGCGACCCCGCCGGCCGGCGAGCGCAGCGGGCAGCGCCACCGCCGTTCCGACGGCGGCTCGCGCCAGGGATCGTGACCCGCTCCGTGACCTCATGAACATTTCCCGCCTGTTCATCCTGCGCCCGGTGGCGACATCGCTGCTGATGATCGCCCTCGTGCTGGTGGGCCTGGTCGCCGTGCGCTTCCTGCCCGTGTCGGCGCTGCCGGACGTGGACTACCCCACCATCCAGGTCCAGACCTTCTACCCGGGCGCGAGCCCGGACGTCATGGCGGCCACGGTGACCGCGCCGCTCGAGGTGCAGCTCGGCCAGATCCCCGGGCTGCAGCAGATGACCTCGTACAGCTCGGACGGCGCGTCCGTCATCACGCTGCAGTTCAACCTGTCGCTGAGCCTGGACGTGGCCCAGCAGAACGTGCAGCGGGCCATCAGCGGGGCCAACAGCTATTTGCCCAGCGGCCTGCCGGGGCCGCCCACCTACGCCAAAGTCAACCCGGCCGACCAGCCCATCATGACGCTGGCGATCACGTCCAAGACGCTGTCGCTCACGCAGCTGCAGGACGCGGCCAACAACCGGCTGGCGATGAAGATATCGCAGCTCTCGGGCGTGGGCCTGGTGAGCGCGGCGGGCGGCAACGTGCCGGCGGTGCGGGTCGAGGCCGACGTGCACAAGCTGGCCGCCTACGGCATCAGCCTGGACGACCTGCGTACCTTGCTGGCCAACGTCAACGTCAGCCAGCCCAAGGGCAACTTCGACGGCCCCGATCTCGACTACACCATCAACGGCAACGACCAGATCTCCGATCCGGACGACTACCTGAACACGGTGCTCGCCTACCAGAACGGTTCGGCGATCTACCTGCGCGACGTGGCGCGCATCACCAAGTCCGCGCAGGACACCGCGCTGGGCGCCTGGTACAACCGCCAGCCCGCCATCGTGCTCAACGTGCAGCGCCAGCCCGGGGCCAACGTGATCGCAGCGGTCGACCAGATCAAGCGCGAACTGCCGCAGCTCGAGGCCACGCTGCCGGCCGACATGCAGGTGACCGTGGTGTCGGACGGCACCGGGGTGATCCGGGCGTCCGTCACCGACGCCAGCTTCGAGCTGCTGCTGTCCGTCGCCCTGGTGGTCGCGGTGATCTTCGTGTTCCTGCGCAATATCCCGGCGACGATCATCCCCAGCATCTCGGTGCCCGTGTCGCTGATCGGCACGCTGGCGGTCATGTACGAGCTGAACTACTCGATCGACAACCTGTCGCTGATGGCCCTGATCATCGCCACGGGCTTCGTCGTCGACGATTCGATCGTGATGATCGAGAACGTCGTCCGCTATCTCGAGGAGGGCAAGTCGCCGCTGGAGGCCGCGCTGGAGGGCGCCGGCCAGATCGGGTTCACCATCCTGTCGCTGACGGTGTCGCTGATCGCCGTGCTGATCCCGCTGCTTTTCATGGGCGGCGTGATCGGGCGGCTGTTCAGCGAGTTCGCCATCACGCTGTCGGTGACCATCGTGCTATCGGCCGTGGTCTCGCTCACGCTCGTGCCCATGATGTGCGCCCGGATACTGCGCGCGCAGGCCGAGCGCCGTCCCAGCCGCTTCGAGCGCATGAGCGAGGCGGTCTTCGACAAGACCCTGGCGGTCTACGAAAAGGGCCTGACCTGGGTGCTCGACCACCAGCGGCTGACGCTGGCGGTCGCGGTCCTCACGCTGGTGCTGACCGCCGGGTTGTACATGGCGATCCCCAAGGGCCTGTTCCCGATGCAGGACGTCGGCGTGATCCAGGGCATCAGCGTGGCCGACAACTCGGTCTCGTACAAGGTCATGGTCGAGCGCCAGGGCGCCCTGGCCGACGTGATCCTGAAGGACCCGGACGTGGTGTCGCTGACGTCCTACGTGGGCATCGACGGCACCAACCCCACGCTGAACAGCGCCCGTTTCCTGATCAACCTCAAGCCCCACGACGACCGTTCGCTGACCGCGGCCGAGGTCGCGCAGCGGCTGCAGGGCGAGGTGGCCAACGTGCCCGGCATCAAGCTGTACCTGCAGCCCGCGCAGGCGCTGACGCTCGACACCACGATCTCGGCAAACCAGTACAAGCTGATGCTGCGCGGCCCGAACCAGGATGCATTCAACCAGTATGTGCCCGCGCTGCTGGAAAGGATGCGCAAGATCCAGACGATCACCGACGTCACCAGCGACATGAACAACGACGGCCTGGCGATCAACGTCGAGGTCAACCGGCAGCTGGCGGCGCGCTACGGCATCACGCCCGCGACCATCGACAACGCGCTGTACGACGCGCTCGGCCAGCGCATCGTGTCGACCATCTTCCAGCAGTCCAACCAGTATCGCGTCATCCTGGTCGCCAAGCCCGAGAACCTGGCCGACATCAACGCGCTGGGCAATATCTACCTGCCGAGCCAGACCGCGAGCAGCGGCCAGGTGCCGCTGTCCGCGCTGGCGCGCATCCACGTCGTGAAGTCGCCCCTGGTCATCAGCCACCTGGCGCAATTTCCGTCGGTCACGATCTCGTTCAACCTCGCCAGCGGCGCCTCGCTGTCCACGGCGGTGCGCGAGATCGAGGACGCCGAGCGGGCCTCGAACCTGCCCATGTCGATCAACGCCTCGTTCCAGGGCGCCACCCAGGCCTTCCAGGACTCGCTCTCCAGCGAGATCTACCTGCTGGTCGCGGCGCTGGTCACGGTGTACATCGTGCTGGGCGTCCTGTATGAAAGCTTCATTCATCCCGTCACGATTCTCTCCACCCTGCCGTCGGCCGGCATCGGCGCGCTGTTCGCCCTGATGGTGGCCGGCAGCGACCTGGACGTGATCGGCATCATCGGCATCGTGCTGCTGATCGGGATCGTGAAGAAGAACGCGATCATGATCGTGGACTTCGCCCTCGAGGCGGAGCGGGTGCACGGCAAGCCGCCGCGCGAGGCCATCTTCGAGGCCTCGCTGCTGCGCTTTCGCCCCATCCTGATGACCACGCTGGCCGCCATGCTCGGCGCGCTGCCCATGCTGCTGGGCAGCGGCACGGGCTCCGAACTGCGCCGGCCGCTCGGCCTGGCCATCATCGGCGGCCTGACCATGAGCCAGCTGCTGACGCTGTTCACCACGCCGGTGATCTACCTGTTCTTCGACCGCATCGCGCAGCGCCTGCGCGGTTCCCCGCAAGCGCCCGACGAGCCGCGGGCCGGCTAAGACCGTGCGATGAATATCACGGGCATCTTCATCCGCCGGCCGGTCGCGACCACGCTGCTTGCCATAGGCATCATCCTGTCCGGGGTGCTGGCCTATTTCAAGCTGCCGGTCGCGCCGCTGCCGAACATCACCTTCCCGGTGATCGTCGTGCAGGCGAGCATGGCGGGGGGCAGCCCCACCGTCATGGCCTCGACGGTGGCCGAGCCGCTGGAGCGGCGCCTGATGACCATTGCCGGCGTCAACGAGATCACGTCGACCAGCTTCGTCAGTTCGGCGATGATCGTCATCCAGTTCGACCTGAGCCGCGACATCAACGGCGCCGCCCGCGACGTGGAGGCGGCGATCCAGGCGGCGCGCGCCGACCTGCCCAGCACGCTGCGCAGCAACCCCACCTACCGCGAATACAACCCGGCCGATTCGCCCATCATGGTGCTCGCGCTGACCTCGGCCACGCTGACCCGCGCGCAGCTGTACGACTCCGCGGAGTCCGTCATCCTGCAGCAGCTCTCGGCCATCGACGGGGTCGGCCAGATCACGGTCGGCGGCGGGGCGCTGCCCAGCGTGCGGGTCGAGCTGCAGCCCGGCAAGCTGAACAGCTACGGCATCGGCCTGGAGGACGTGCGCGCGGCGATCAGCGCGGCCAACGCGAACAGCGCGAAAGGCCACATGGACGTCGGCGACCAGCGCTACGAAGTCCTGTCCAACGACCAGATCAGCAAGGCCGCGCCGTACCGCGACCTGGTGATCGCCTACCGCAACGGCGCATCGGTGAAGCTCTCCGACGTGGCCGACGTGGTCGATTCCAACGAGAACCTGCGCAATTCCGGCCTCTACAACGGCAAGTCCGCCATCCTGGTCATCGTCTATCCGCTGCCCGGCGGCAATATCGTCAATACCGTCAAGCAGATCCGCCAGGTGCTGCCCTCCATCGAGGCGCTGCTGCCCAACGACGTCCAGGTGGGCGTCGCGATGGACCATTCGCAATCGGTGAATGCCTCGGTCGGCGATACCCAGCGCACCTTGTTCATCGCGATGCTGCTGGTGGTGGGCGTGGTGTTCGTCTTCCTGCAGTCGCCGCGCGCGGTGCTGGTGCCGGCGGTCGCTTTGCCGCTGTCCATCGTCGGCACTTTCGGGCCGATGTACCTGCTCGGCTACAGTCTCGACAACCTGTCGCTCATGGCGCTGACCATAGGCACGGGCTTCGTGGTCGACGACGCCGTGGTGGTGCTGGAAAACATCGTGCGCCATATCGAAGAAGGGATGAGCCCCTACGAGGCCGCCCTGAAGGGCAGCGCGGAGGTGGGCTTCACCGTGATCT
>DASWON010000334.1:0-11479 GCA_036398735.1 Rhodopila sp. | reverse complement strand
GCTCCGAGCATCATGATCGGAGAAAAAGCGGCGGCGATGGTAATGGAAGATCTGGCGGCATAACGCTGTCGGCGCCAAACTGACGGCAGGCGGCCGCCGTTGTCCGCCGGCGGATGGCCGCACAGCCCTCCCGGCAAGACTACGTAAGGCTGCTGTCTGCACCCGGACAGGTCCAGGTGCCAATCCAAGAGGGGGAACGCGCTATGCCCGCCGATGCGGACACCTACGACTTCATCGTCACCGGCGCCGGCTCTGCCGGCTGCGTCGTCGCCGGGCGGCTGGCGGAATCCGGGCGCTATCGGGTCCTGCTGCTGGAAGCGGGTCCGCCGGACAGGAATCCCTGGATCCACATCCCCCTCGGCTACGCCAAGACCTATGTCGATCCGAAGGTGAACTGGAAATTCGAGACCGAACCCCAGCCACAGATGGGGAACCGGCGGCTGTACCTGCCACGCGGCAAGACGCTGGGCGGCTCCAGCTCGATCAACGGCATGGTGTATATACGCGGCAACCACGCGGACTACGACGAATGGCGCCAGCGCGGCTGCACCGGCTGGGACTGGGATTCCGTGCTGCCCTTCTTCAAAAAGGCGGAGAACCAGGCCCGTGGGGCCGACGCCTATCACGGCACCGGCGGTCCGCTGCACGTCTCGGACCAGCTGGACAAAGGCGAACTGTCACAGGCAGCCCTGCGCGCCTGCGTTGAGGCCGGAATCCCGGCGAATCCGGACTTCAACGGTGCCCGGCAGGAGGGTTGCGGCTTTTACCAGACGACGACGAACAACCGACGCCGCTGGAGCGCCGCCAAGGCCTATCTTGCCAACCCGCCGCCGAACCTGACCATACGGACGGGCGCCCACGCCACCCGCGTCATCATCCGGAACGGCCGCGCGACCGGCGTCGAATACCACACGCAGGCCGGCCGCCAGACCAGCCATGCCCGGTGCGAGGTCATCGTCTCGGGCGGAGCCTACGGCTCCCCGCAACTGCTGCTGCTCTCCGGGGTCGGGCCGGCGCAGCATCTGCAGGACATGGGGATCGAGGTGGTGCGCGACATGCCCGCCGTCGGGTCCAACCTGCACGATCATTTCAATACGACGGCGAGCTGGCGGTGCAGCAAGGCCATCACCCTCAACGATCTGCAGAACAGTGCGCTCCGCAAGATCGCCGCCGGCATCCGCTATGGGCTGTTCCGCTCCGGCCCGATGGCCGGCAACGGCATCACAGTCGGGGTCTTCACCCGCTCCGACACGCGGCTGGAGCGGCCGGACCTCCAGATCAACCTGTTCGAATGGAGCACCAAGGAGCGTAGCCGGGACGCGGTGACCCCGCATCCATTCCCGGGCTTCACGCTGACGCCGGTGCACCTGCGTCCCGACGGCCGCGGCACGGTGCGCTTGGCCAGCCCCGACCCGTTCGCCTCGCCGGCTGTCCTGTTCGACTATCTGCGGACCGAATACGACGTGCGGGCGGCACTGTTCGGACTGCGCCTGGTGCGTCGGATTGCCGAGCAGCCGGCGCTGCGGCCGTATGTCGTGTCCGAGATATTCCCTGGCGCTGACATCCAGAGCGACGCGGCGCTGCTGGATTATGTCCGTCGCACCGGGGTGTCGAACCAGCATCCGACGAGTTCCTGCGCCATGGGCTCCGGTCCGGGGACGGTCGTCGACCCGCGCTTACGGGTGCATGGAATTGCCGGACTGAGGGTCGCTGACGCCTCCATCATGCCCGTCGCGGTCGGTGGCAACACCAACGCCCCGACGATCATGATCGGCGAGAAGGCCGCCGCAATGATTCTGGAGGACGCCAAGGCGGGTGCTCCCGCGATGGCCGCCTGAGCGGCCGCGCCGGGAGCGACGGGCCCACCTGCAGAGCCGGATCGGTTGTGGCCCGTCGCATACGAGCCACGGCCGGCGAGGGTGAACACGACTGGCCTGCTCCCCGAGCAGGTCGGCAATCGCGGCGTGGTTTGCCAATTCTGCAACGGCGTCCGATTCCATGCTGCGACTGCCGGAAGCCGTGGTGGCGATTTCGGCGGGCGGTCAGACCAACGGCGTTTCACGGTGCCTGGAATCGTGCCGCTTGTCTCGTGGGGTGCAGGCGGCAGGGCCTGGCCGGGCTGTCCAGCCACGACCTGCAGAATTGGACATGGCGGTCGTGGGTTGACCGGACCGGCCTCGCGTTCGCCCGTTGATGACACCAAGGTTTGGCTGCCCGTCGGCGTTTCCGGTCAGCCTGAAAGTGCTATCCCTCGGGAGCGGCTGACGCCGGAAACGGGAGACTGAGATGATGTGCCTTGAGCCGACACCGGTTCGAAGGGCAAGCCCATCTCCTGGCACTGTTATGATGTGGTTTGGCATCAAACCACAACCGCTCCAAACGGGGAACCGACATGCCCTCCGGATTGATCCAGACTTACCGCGCCTTCGCCTATAACAATGCCTGGGCGAACGAGCGGCTGCTCACCTCCTGCGCAACGCTAAGTCAAGATGAGTTTGCAAGCGAACGGACGGGCTTCTTCCCAAGTCTGCAGATGACCTTGAACCACATTTATGTCGTCGACCTGTTCTACGTCGACGCGCTCGAGGGTGGATCGCTCGGACCAGAAGCCTGGGAGAACCCCGTCCCATGGCCATTGCTTGCTGAATTGAGGCTGGCTCAGGGGGCGGTCGACAGGCGCTTGATCGCGATCTGCGACAGGCTGACACCGGACCGCCTTGACGGCATCGTGCGGGTCAATCGCGGCACGCGGGTGCAGAGCGAACGGCGCGACCGCCTGCTCATGCATCTCATTCAACATCAGATCCATCATCGTGGGCAGGCACACGCCATGCTGTCGGCGACAACCGTCAAACCGCCCCAGCTCGATGAGTTCTTTGCGGCCGAGGAAGCACCTCTCAGAGCCATCGAGTTTGCCAGCCTTGGCTGGACCGAAGAGACGGTGTGGGGACCATGACCGGCTGCTGGTCGGATCATGATCCCGCGCCGGCGGCATCCCGGCGCGGTAGCTGCCTTCGCCACCCGGCAGTTCCGTCCCGTGCGGGCACAGTTCGTCTTCGGGTCATTCGCATGCGTCTCGCTGCCGGCATGGCATTGCCAACAGGCGGGACAAGCGCGATCCTTACCCGTGGTCCGATCCTGACGCCTGGACCCCAAGCGTCAGGTGAATCGAGCCGCCAAGTCAAAGGCTAGTGGACGAATTCCGCGGTTCTTCGCGACCGATTTTGTTCACCGGAAAGCAACAGGGGATGCAGCGCGTGGCGGACACCTACGACTATATCATCACCGGCGCGGGTTCGGCCGGCTGCGTCCTGGCCGCGCGCCTCACCGAATCCGGCCGCCACAAGGTGCTGCTTCTGGAAGCCGGTGGCGAAGACCGGAGCTTCTGGATCCACGTCCCCATGGGCTATGCCAAGACCTTCGTCGATCCGCGGGTGAACTGGAAGTTCGAGTCCGAACCCGAGAAGGAACTGAACGGCCGCACGATGTACCAGCCCCGCGGCAAAGTCCTCGGCGGCACCAGTTCCATCAACGGCATGATCTATATGCGGGGCAACGCGGCGGACTACGACCAGTGGCGGCAACTCGGCAACGAAGGCTGGGACTACGCATCCGTGCTGCCATATTTCCGCAAGGCTGAGGACAACGAGCGTGGTGCGGACGACTACCACGGCGCCGGCGGACCGTTACGGGTCTCTAACCAGCCGTACGAGTGGGAAATCGCCAAGGCTCTGCTCGAAGCGTGCAAGCAGGCCGGCATCCCGTTCAATCCTGATTTCAATGGCGCCAGGCAGGAGGGCTGCGGCTACTACCAGACCACCACCAAGGACAAGCGCCGCTGGAGCACGGCCGCCGCCTACCTCCGGATGGCAAAAAGCCGGCCCAACCTGACCATCAGGACGAAAGCCCACGCCACACGGGTGCTGTTCGAGGGCGCCAAGGCCATCGGCGTGGAGTACCGCACACCCCGCGGGCTGGAGGTCGCCCGTGCCGGACGCGAGGTGATCGTGTCCGGCGGAGCCTATGGATCGCCGCAACTGCTGCAGTTGTCGGGCGTCGGACCGGCCCAGCACCTGACCGACATGGGCATCGGCGTGGTGCACGACCTGCCGGGGGTCGGATCGAACCTGCAGGATCATTTCAATACTTACTGCACCTACCGGATCTCGAAGAACCTGTCGCTGAACGCGCTGCATTACAGCCTGGTGCACCGGCTCAAGGCGGGCGCCCAGTATGTGTTCCTGCGCTCAGGACCGATGTCCGGCAACGGGATGTACGTCGGCGCGCTGGTACGCAGCGACAAGCGTCTGGAACGGCCGGACCTGCAGTTCAACATCTCGGCCTGGAGCACGGTCGACCGCACCGCCGACGGCATCATCTCTCACCCGTTCCCGGGCATTTCGATCAGTCCCGTGCACCTGGCGCCGGAGGGCCGCGGCAGCGTCCGATTGCGGGCCAACGATCCATTCGCTCCGCCGGAGATCAAATTCAACTTCCTGCGCAGCGAGAGCGATATGCGGGTGATGATCGCCGGTGTCCGGATCGCCCGCAGCATCGCCCGCCAGCACGCGCTGCAGCAACTGATGGTGGAGGAGACCGCACCCGGCGTCGCCACCCGCACCGACGAGGAGATCGCGGCGGATGTGCGCCGGCGCGGCGTTTCCAACCTGCACCCGGTCGGCACCTGCGGCATGGGGCACGGGCCGATGGCGGTGGTCGACCCGCGGCTTCGGGTCTACGGCATCGGCGGCCTGCGGGTGGTCGATGCCTCGATCATGCCGGTCATTGTCGCCGGAAACACCAACGCCCCGACGATCATGATCGCCGAGAAGGCCTCCGACATGATCCAGGAGGACGCGCGAGCCGCAGCCTGAGGAGACGCGGCCTGAGGAGGCGGGGGCTGAGGAGACTGGGGCTGAGGAGGCGCGGCCCGAGGAGGCTGGCCCGAGAAGACGCGGCCCGAGGAGACGCGGCCCGAGGAGGCTGGGCCGGCGGTCCCGAGCGATGGGAGGGCGTGGGGCGAAAGATCAGGGATCCCGAGGCCGCCGGGTCGCGTGGCGAAACATCGGGCCGCCAGCGAGCGTCAGGTCGCGTCGTGAAAGATCAGGCCCAGCGTGTGGCGCTGTCCGGAATGGATGCGGCTGACGCCATGCCGCATCGTCAATCGGTATGGACCCCGCGTGCCGACGGCGGGCCGATGGTGGACGGGGAAAATCACTCCCTCCCCTTGCCGCAGCGGCACAACGATCGGTCGTGACTGCGCGCGTGGACGCTGTTCCACCATGATGAACTCTCCGCCGGCGAAGTCCTGCCCCGGCTGGTCCAGCAGCACCGCCACCTGCAGCGGAAATACCAGGTCACCATAGAGATCCTGATGCAGGCAGTTGAAGCCGCCTGGACCGTAGCGCAGCAGCAGCGGCGTGGGCCGCGTCTGCCCGGCCGCGTGACAGCGCGCCAGGTACTGATCGAGCGTGCCGGGCAGCGTCTCGGTTTCACCCAGCGTCCGCAGCCATGCATTCGCCACCACCGCCAGCGGTGGGTACAGCGCGGCCCGCAATGCGGCGACAAGATCCGGTAAGGGGTAGGCGAAATACTTGTATTCCCCTTGGCCGTAACCGTGCTGCTCCATCACCACGCGTTTGCGGAACCGGGCCTCATCGTCGTATGTGGAGGCGAGAGCACGGCACGTGTCGGCTGACAGCAAGGCGCGCGTCGCATAGCCTTGTGCCGCCAGGTCGTCGGCCAGCCCACGGTTGAAGGACGACGCCAAGGCGTCGGACAGCGCGAGGTCGTTCATCAGAGTAGCTGGGAGCATGTCGATGTTTCGCATTGGCCCATCATAGCGGACTTCCGCCGCCGGGCACTTCGGTTTGTGCGATGCAACCCACGACAGCCTGGTGCGTTCTCTTTCCTCCCGGTGAAGTAGGAGGCTCGAATGAACGATCGCGTTGAAGGCACGGCCCGTGAATTTGGCGGTCGCGTGCAGGAAGCCGTCGGCGACGTGACCGGCGACACCAAGACCCAGGCCCAAGGCATGTATAACCAGGCGACCGGCCAGGCGCAGCAGGCCGCGGCGCAGTTCAGCGACGTGGTCAAGGCCCAGCCGATCGTCGCGACGCTGGTGGCCGTCGCCATTGGCTACGTCCTCGGCCGCCTGACAGCCTGATCCGAAGCGAACGTGAAGGGGGGGCGTATGCCCCCCTTTTTTTGCCCTAGATTCAGCACGAGGTGCCCATGCCGCCAGCGATCCTGAAGTCACGCGTCAGCGAAGGCTCCCCCTATCCGCTCGGCGCGACGTGGGATGGACTAGGCGTCAATTTCTCCCTGTTTTCCGCCAATGCGACGAAGGTCGAGCTTTGCCTGTTCGATGACCGCGGGCGCCGGGAGATCGAGCGGATCGAGTTGCCCGAATACACCAACGAGATCTGGCACGGCTATCTGCCCGATGCCCGACCCGGCACCACCTACGGCTATCGGGTGTATGGCCCATACGAGCCGGAGGCCGGCCACCGCTTCAACCCCAACAAGCTATGCCTGGACCCCTACGCCAAGGCTCATGTCGGGACGCTGGAGTGGAACCCTGCCGTCTTCGGCTACACGATGGGCGAAGACGATCTGACGTTCGATGAGCGTGACAGCGCCCGCTACATGCCGAAATCGCGGGTGATCGATCCTGCCTTCACGTGGGGGCGGGAACGGGCACCGTCGGTTCCCTGGGACCGTACGATCATCTACGAGACCCATGTGCGAGGGTATACCAAGCTGCACCCGGCGGTGCCGACGCATCTGCGCGGCACCTACGCGGGCCTCGGCCGCAAAGAGGTTGTCGACTACATCAAGACGCTCGGCGTGACGTCGGTCGAGCTTCTGCCGATCCACACCTTCGTCAATGACAGCTACCTGCTGGACAAGGGGCTGACCAATTACTGGGGCTACAATTCGATCGGGTTCTTTGCCCCCGACCCGCGCTATTCCGCTGTTCCAGACTTCGTATTTTCGGAATTCAAGGAGATGGTGGCCCGGCTGCATGACGCCGGCCTCGAAGTCATTCTGGATGTCGTCTACAATCATACCGCGGAAGGCAACGAAAAAGGCCCGACGCTGTCATTCCGCGGTATCGACAATCTGTCGTACTACCGGTTGATAGCCGATAATCCGCGCTACTACATCAACGACACCGGCACCGGCAACACGCTGAACATGAGCCACGCCCGGGTCGTGCAGATGGTCACCGACAGTCTGCGGTACTGGGCGACCGAGATGCATGTCGATGGCTTCCGCTTCGACCTCGGCACCATCCTGGCCCGCGAAAATCACGGCTTCAACGAAGCGCACGGCTTCCTGCAGAGTTGCCTCCAGGATCCGGTGCTGGCAACGACAAAGCTGATCGCGGAGCCGTGGGACATCGGGCCAGGCGGCTATCAGGTCGGTCGTTTTCCGCCGGGCTGGGCGGAGTGGAACGACAAGTTCCGTGACACCGTTCGAGCGTATTGGAAGGGTGACCCCGGCAAGCAGGCCGAGATGGCGACGCGGCTGTCCGCTTCGGCCGATGCCTTCGCCCATCGCGGACGCAAGTCGTGGGCGAGCGTCAATTTCATTACCGCCCATGACGGCTTCACCCTGAACGATCTCGTGTCCTACAATGAGAAACACAACGAGGCGAACGGCGAGGAGGGCCGCGACGGTCACTCCGACAACCAGTCGTGGAACTGCGGGGTCGAAGGTCCGACCACCGATCCGGAAATCGTGGCCCTGCGTGAGCGGCAGAAACGCAATCTGCTGGCGACGCTTCTCCTGGCACAGGGAACGCCGATGCTGCTCGCCGGCGACGAATTCGGCCGCACTCAGGAAGGCAACAACAATGCCTACTGCCAGGACAACGAGATAAGCTGGGCCAACTGGAATTTCGGGGAAAAGGAAGTTGAACTCGCGGAATTCGTCCGCAAGGTGATCGTCCTGCGCCAGTCCTTCCCGATCCTGCGACGGTCACGATTCGTAACTGGCGAGTATAATCCTGAACTCGACGTCCGTGACGTTCGATGGCTGTCGCCAACGGGTCAGGATATCGAGGATCAGCAGTGGGGCGATGCGAACGCCCGCTGCTTCGGCATGCTGCTGGACGGACGCGCCCAAGCCAGCGGCATCAAGCGCCCGGCAATGGATGCGACGGCTCTGCTGGTGCTCAACGCGCATCATGACGTGGTCATATTCACGCTGCCGGAAGTTGTCGGAGGAAATGTGTGGCGCTGTCTGCTTGACACCAACAACCCGGAAGACGGCAGCCATGAATCATTTCAAACGGGTGAAACTTACGAGATAACGGGTAGATCCCTGGTTCTGTTCGTACTGGAACCGGAGAGCAAACGATCCGTCGCTTTACGGCGGGCGATCGAGGGTTTCCGCCAGATGGCGGAGCGTCCGATCCCTGTGGCGACTCCGGAAACCGGGCCGGAAGCGGAACGGGCGTGGTCCGACGGAGCCGGAATAACGGCTCCGTGAATATCACCCCCCCGGCCGGCCGCGCTATGGTACTGACGCGCCGCGGGCGGAGCCGTCGGGGACCCGCCGCGGCCGATGGCGCAATGATTTGGCGAATGTCTGGCGCTGCTCCTAAAAACTATCTCCTATAGGGACGTATCATGTCAGAAACATCAAGGACCGCCGAAAGCTCCAAAAGAGCCACTGATCAAGCGGCCCGCTCCGGTCAGGCCTCCGTGGAGACGATGGCTAGAACAACAAAGGATGCGGCCAAAGAAGCCGGCAGCGTGGCGCAGAACGGCGCGGACCGTATCAAGGAAGTGAGCCAGACCGTGACGGAATCAGTCGCGGAAACCGCCGAGGCCGCCGCTACGATGTCGTCCAAAGCCGCGGAACAAAGCCGCGAAGTCATGATGATGGGCGTCCGCACCGCCGCCGGCGTCAGTAGCCGTGTTGCCGATATCAGCTACGGCCGTGGCCACCATCTGCTGGCATCGGCCGCGCAGGCGATGGACATCTATCGTGACGCGTCGGAGCGTTCGGCTGAGCGGGTGCAGGCTTTGTTTTCAAGTTACATGACGTTTGGCCGCGGTCTGCAGAATATCCAGCATGCCTGGCTCGAGATGGTCGACCACACGCTCGAAAACGCGGCGCACAAGCCACAGGATCTGCTGCGGTGCAAGAACCTGATCGAGCTGGCCGAGGTACAGCGCGATCTCTACATCGACGCAATCAACCACGCGTTTGAGTCGACGGGCCGCCTGCTCGATATCGCCGGTCGTACGGCTCAGGACGCGGTTCGTCCACTGCAGTCGCGCGCGCATTGACCATTCGCTCGCTTCGTCTGTCGGATCCGCCGGTTCCCCCCGGCGATCCACCGACCACTCCGGATCCGGATGAGCCGCCCCCGATCGAGGAACCGCCGGCTCCGATACCGATCCCTTCGGATCCACCACCGGAACCGTTGAGGGCGTGATATCATTCGACAGCATCCTGGCGTTCCGGCGGAGCAAGGGTGCGGTTACGCTCGTGGTCCGATCGTGGCGTTCGGTTGTCACGCTCCGGCCAGCCAGCCGGACGGTTGACGTCGCGGCAACGGCTGGCTGGTTAGTTTCGCTATCCGCCGCTACGCCGATCCTGCGCGCGCCTGCCAGCCGTTGTTTGGCGCTTCAACCACGGCTCGGCTGACCGGCTGACCGGCTGACCGGCTGACCGGCTGACCGGCTTCATACTTGAATATCCTCGATGGCAAGTGCTGTCGGGTCGAATTCGTCGGTCCGGAGCGGTTTCATTTGCCCGGATTGGCCGTGATATTTCACGTGTCGCCAAATCGCGGCTGATTTTGCTTTGCACCGATCTGATATACTTCGGATCAACACGCGATGCCAAACAAGCACGGGCGCCGGCGATTGCATCGGTCGGCGCATGGTGTCGCCGGCGGCCGGTCGCCGCGAGGCACGGGCCACGATCACGCGCTGCGGTTTGAGCACGCAAAGCAGACCATGCAAACCGTACGAAACCCTGCGATCACACAGAGAGACCGTTTAGTTTGAGGCTCGCCGGTCGAAGGAAAACGCACTCATCGGATACTTGAGCCGACCCGCGACGCGTTTCCGATCATCGGCGGCGCCGATGCGGTGGCGCCAGCAACGGCGGCGTGCACCGAATTCTGTTCGGACAGGACGGGATTCCAGTGCAATGCCATGACTTGGACTGCCGTTGGCCCTGGACGCCCTGGCAGCGGCAGGTCAAAGTCGAGGCCGACCGGCGTCAGTCCAGGATCTTCAGCATTTGCACGATGCCGCCCATGCAGACCTCGTCCCAATCCTCTTCGTCGTAGCCAACGGTCTGATAGAATCCGGCGGCCTCGGGCGTGGCGTAAACCACTGCCTTGCTGCACCCCAGCTCGCGGGCGAATTGCTCCGCCCGCTCCAGCATCACCCGGCCGTGGCCGCCGCCTTGCCAGGCCGGATCGATGGCCACCAGCCGCAGCGCCGCCGCGGCGTTGCGCAGGTCGTCGATCTGAATGGCACCTATGGGTTCATCCTCAAGGAACAGCAGCAACGCGTGGCAATACGGACTGATCGCTTCATCCGGGCGCGGCAGGTGGAACACCTTGCGCCTGATGCCATGGTATGCGTGCCAATCCTGGTCGCAACGCGGCGAAACAAGGCGGTACGAACCATCGCCTATCGGCCGGTCGGTCGGCATTCTGCGTTTCCAGCGTGTCCTCGTGCCGTCACGTCGAGCGGCATGCGGACACATTACGGCTAACCGCATAGAAAAGCGAGCAGGCATCCACATTTGTTCTCGCCTCGAATCGCCGGTCTCTGAGATTCTGGCAAAGTCACCGGCAAGGAGTTGGCTCGCATGGCGATCGTCATCACAGTCGCGCAGCAAAAGGGCGGCACCGGCAAGACAACCCTGGCGGCGAACCTCGCCGCCGCCCTGGCCCCTTCCCGCAGAGTGGCGCTGCTCGATATCGATCCGCAGCACAGCCTGACGCGGTGGAACTCACTGCGCCCCGCGTCAGCCGCGAAATTGGTCTTTTCGGATGTGTCGGGCTGGCGGGTGACCGGGGAACTCGAGCGGCTGAAGGCGACGCATGACATCGTCGTGGTGGACAGCCCGCCGCAGATCGACACCGATGCGCGCCTGGCCATCCGCGGCGCCAACCTCGTGCTGATCCCGGTACAGCCCAGCCCGCCGGACATCTGGGCCGCCGAAGGCACACTCAATCTCGCCGCCGCCGAAAAACGCAAGGCCGCTCTGGTCATGAATCGCGTGCCCTCTTCCGGCAAGTTGCGGGAGACGATGATGGCTCAGCTCCGGCAGGACGGCAGGCCGCTGCTCACCGCGACGATCGGCAACCGCACCGGCTTCGCCACGGCGTTTGCGGCGGGCCTGGCAGTGACGGAGACCGCCCCTCGCTCAATCGCAGCGAATGAGCTACGTGCGCTGCTCAGCGAGGTGCTGGAGTTGATTGGATGATGGATTACGC
>DASWON010000333.1:0-5665 GCA_036398735.1 Rhodopila sp. | reverse complement strand
GTGAACGCCGCCAGATCCAGCTTCGGCGTCACCTCGTCCCAGGCCAGCGGCGTCGCCACGCCAGCCCCGGGCCGCGCACGCGGACAGAATGAGGCAACCGCCGTGGAACCGAGCCCGTTACGCAGCCAGTCGATCAGGATGCGGCCACGGCGGTCGGCGATCTTGACGTGCGCCAGGTATCGGTCCGGATCGGCTGCACTGACCGTCTCGGCGAACGCGCGGCAGAACGTCCGTACCGGCTCCCACGGCTGTTCCGGCCGCAGCGGCACGACGACATGCAGGCCCTTGCCGCCGCTGGTGCGACAGAATGACGCCAGCCCGAGCGCCTGCAGCCGGTCGCGCATGTCCAGCGCGGCGGCGGCGATCTGCCCAACCTTGACCCCCTCGCCGGGATCGAGGTCGAAGACGAGCTGGTCGGGATGCTGCGGATCGGCCTCGGTCGCACCCCAGACGTGCAGTTCGATCGCCGACATCTGCGCCATCGCCACGAGACCCTGGAGTCCGTCGATCGCCAGATATGGAGCCTTGTCGGCCGAACCCTCGCGCACACCGGGCGGCATCGCGCCGTGGCCGTGCTTCTGGAAGAAGTGCTCGCCGTCGATACCCTCGGGGCAGCGCACGATGGCCAGTGGCCGCTTCGCCAGGCCCGGCAGCGCGTGGTCCGCGACGGTCCGCCAGTATTCGACCAGGTCGCGCTTGGTGATGCCGGGCCACAGCGCGCGGTCCGGATGGGTCAGGGTGACACCCTCGATCGTTTCGTTCCGTGCCCGCGGTGCCTTCGCGGTCACGATGGCGCTGCTGGTCCGGGCGGCCGCGGCCCGGGCGACCTCGCGTTTCGGCGGCACCGCGATGATCGGACCTTTCCGTCGTGTCGCACCGTCGTAGTCCCTTGCATCCACGGCACGCCGTTCCGCTTGCGGGTCGGCGATATCGCGCACCACCTCGCGCGGCGCCTTGTCCTCGCGCAGTCCGAGGAACACCGCGTGCCGGACCCGCCCGGCGCCGGACCATGCCGTGAAGGAAATCTCTGCCACAAGCTCCGGCTTCACCCAGTGAATGCCACGGTCGAGGTCCTCCCCCGCGACCATCAGCCCGCGCGGAGCGGCGCTGCCCAGCCCGTTCAGCCGGTCACGCAGGATCCGCAGCATATCGTCCGAAAAGCCGGTGCCGACGCCGCCGGCGTAGTGCAGCCGGCCCTGCGGATCGTAATAGCCCAGATGCAGCGCGCCCAGCCCGGTGCGGCTGCCAGCCGGCTCGGTCCAGCCGATGACCAGTAATTCCTCGCGCCCGGCGCATTTGACCTTCAGCCAGTCGTGGCTACGGCCAGAGCGGTAGCGGCCATCGGCTTTCTTGCAGATGATGCCCTCCAGCTTCATCTTGCAGGCGGCCTGGCGCATCCGGACGGTATCGCCCTCGTGATGGTCGCTGTAGCGCAGCATCCCATCCCAGGGGTCCAGCTCCTTCAGCACCTGCTTGCGGTCACGCAGCGCGCATTGCCGCAGATCCCAGCCATCGAGGTACAGCAGGTCGAACAGATAAAAGTATAGAGTCTGGTCGCGCCCCTCGGACAGCGCGGCCTGCAGCATCGGAAAGCTCGATATGCCGTCCTTGTCGAGCGCCACCAGTTCCCCGTCGACCAGTGCGGCATCGACGTTGAGTTTGCTGATCGCGTTTGCCACGGCGGGCAGCCGGTCGGTCCAGTCGTTGCCGTTGCGGGTGAACAGCCGTACCGATCCATGGTCCACCGAGGCCAGGATCCGGTAGCCGTCGAACTTGATCTCGGTCAGCCATCCGTCCGCTTCCGGCGGCGCATCCGCGACCGAGGCCAGTTGCGGCGCCGGCTTATCGGGCAGCGTCCCGCGAACGGCGCCGGCGATGTCTAGACTTCGCCGCCTCCTTCGGACTGCGCCGTTGCCGGCCGCGTCGCCTGCGCCCGGTGCGGCATCGGAGGCCCGTGTCGACTTAGACGCCGTCCGACTGGATGCGCCGGCCTTGGCCGCTCCCGCCGCGTTCGACGCTGCCTTCGACGCTACCGCCTCGGGCGCTCCCTCTGACTTGGGTGCCGTCGCCTTGGCTGCCGCCGCCTTGGTTGCTCCCGCTGCCTTCGACCCTGCAGCCTTCGACCCTGCCGCGTTGGAGGCCGCCGCGCGGGGTGGCGCTGCCTTGGGCGCGCTTGCTTGCGACGCCTCCTCCCGGGTCGCTGGCGGCGGCGCTGCCGCGGTGCCCGAACGCCGCGGCCGGCTCGCCGCTCGACCGCCAGCCTTGGACGTCGCCGGAAACGGGACCGCTGCCTCCACGGCTTCGGCGTCATCGCCGGCCTTCTCGAATTCGTCGTGACCCTTGATGAGCAGCCAGTTGTCCTGCCGCCCGCGCTGGTTCGGTCTCGGCTTCAGTCGCACCAGCGTGAACTTGCCGTGCAGCCGCGTTCCGGACAGCACGAACTTGATCTCGCCGTCACGCATGCCCTCATCCGGGTCGATCAGCGGCTCCCAGGTTCCCCGGTCCCAGGTTTCGACCGTCCCGGCGCCGTAGTGCCCCTCGGGAATGGAGCCCTGGAAATCGGCGTAATCCAGCGGATGGTCCTCCACGTGCACGGCGATTCGCTTGTCCGCCGGGTCCAGCGACGGGCCTTTGCGCACTGCCCAGCTCCACAGCACGCCGTTGTGTTCGAGGCGAAAATCCCAATGCAGCCCTGCTCGGTGCGCATGGTGCTTCTGTACGACGAAAATTGGCGGTCGCTGGCCGGAGGCGGCCGTCCGGTCCGCGGGCGCAGGTTCGGAGGTCGCCGAAAAATCCCGCTTCGAACGGTAGGTCTCAATCGAGGTATCGCGTTGCGAGGCGGTGGAACGAGCCATGCGACGGTGCTTTCGAGGTACGACAGACCGGAACGCCGGAACGCGCGGGCGGGTTGCCGACCACGGCCGGACGATCTGGCAGCTTCGGGAGCATGACCGCGCCATGCCAAACCTTCAACATTCGCCGATCGCGCGCTTTAACCCGACTTCAGGCTTTGGCCCTCGGCATCAGGCATTGACGGGCTGTCCGTCCGTCCGGAAAAACCGCCGGATCACGTTCCGGCGAAAGCATCCCGGCGCTTGATTTCCCTGCCGGCGCCCTGGCATGCGGTGCCACGCCGGAGCCACCTGCGACCTCGGGCGTAACCCGACGGCACGCCACTAGCCGGGATGGTTCGGCCGGGTTTTCCGTTTAACAAAGATTGCGCGCCGGCCTGTGTGTGGCTAAGTTGCCCAAATCATGGGCAACTGTCGTTCACACACCACACCCTCTGCCCTCGGATCGATCGATCTGGGGCAGGGCGTTCGCATCGAGACCCCGGTCATCCTCGCGCCGATGTCCGGCGTCACTGATCTGCCGTTTCGCCGCACCGCCAAGCAATTGGGCGCCGGCATGGTGGTCTCGGAAATGATTGCCTCCTGGGCGATGATCCGGGAGAATCAGAAAACCCTCGGCATGGCCGAAATCGATGGCTGCGGCGGCGTCTCGGCGGTGCAGCTGGCCGGTTGTGATCCGGCCGCGATGGCCGAGGCTGCGCGTGTGGCCGTGGGCCAGGGCGCCCACCTCATCGACATCAACTTCGGCTGTCCGGTGAAGAAGGTCGCGGTCGGCCAGGCCGCCGGGTCCGCGCTGATGCGCGATGAAACCGCCGCCGCGGCCATCCTGCGCGCCACAGTCGAGGCCGTCCCGGTGCCGGTCACGCTGAAAATGCGCATGGGCTGGGATCATGCCAGCCTCAACGCCCCTCGGCTCGCGCGCATCGCCGAGGAGGCGGGTATCCGCATGGTCACGATCCATGGCCGCACCCGCCAGCAGTTCTACACCGGCACCGCCGACTGGGCGTTCGTGCGACAGGTCAAGCAGGCGGTCGGCATTCCGGTCATCGTCAACGGCGACATCCTCACGGAGCAGGACGCCGCCACGGCGCTTGCCTGCTCCGGCGCCGACGGCGTGATGATCGGTCGCGGCTGCTACGGCCGGCCCTGGTTCCTGGCGCAGGCGGCGCATTACCTGCGCACCGGGTGCTCCCTGCCCGAGCCGCCGCTCGGCGAACAGAAGGCCATCATGCTCGGCCATTATCACGCCATGCTCAGCCGGTTCGGCACGGGACCCGGCGTTCGTCTGGCGCGCAAGCATCTGTCCTGGTACTCGCGCGGCCTGCCGGGATCGGCGGAGTTCCGCGCCGCGATGAACCGGTTGCCGGAGGCTGGCCAGGTGCTCAGCCTGATCGACCGTTTCTACGATCCGCTGATCGCCCGCGGCGCCAGCCGATCCGCGGCCGAACGCGACGCCATGCTGACGGCCGAAGCGGCATGAGCGCCGTCGTGGCACGTGCATCGCGTCTGCTGTCGCGTTCCGGCCGTGCGCCGGCGGCCCCCGACGCACCCAAAGCCGCCGATGCAGCCGCCATCCTGGGCGCCCTGCCGGTGCCGGTGATGTTGCTCGACCCGGAGAACCGCTTTCGCCACGTCAACCATGCGGCGGAGCAGTTCCTTGGCCTGTCCGCCGCATGGCTGACGCAGCATCGGCTGGAGGATCTGCTGCCGGACGACAATCCGCTGTTCCTGCTGATCGAACAGGTGCGCGGCACCGAGGCGACGATCTCCGATCACGACCTGAACCTGGACAGCCCGCGCCTGCACAAGCGGGGCATCACCGTCCAGGGGTCGCCGCTGCCCGAAGAGCCCGGGGCGGTGCTGCTGGTCATGCAGGATGCCTCGGCCGCCCGTGCGCTGGACCGCCAGCTGGCGTTCCGCGGCGCCGCCCGCAGCGTCAGCGGCATGGCCGCGATCCTGGCGCACGAGGTCAAGAACCCTCTGTCGGGTATCCGCGGCGCCGCCCAGCTTCTGGAAGCGAGCGTCGCTCCGGCCGATCGCGAACTGGCGGAACTGATCCGCGACGAAGCCGATCGCATCCGCGAACTGGTCGACCGCATGGAGGCCTTTGGGGAAAAGCCGATCGCGCGGACCGCGGTCAACATCCATCGCGTGCTCGAGCATGTGCGCAAGCTCGCGCAATCAGGCTTCGCGGCGCATATCCGGTTTCAGGAACTCTATGACCCCTCGCTGCCGCCGGTCTGGGCCAACCGCGACCAACTGGTCCAGGTGGTGCTGAACCTGGTGAAGAATGCAGCCGAGGCCGCCACGCAGGAGGGCATCCACCACCCCGAGATCGTGCTCACCACCGGCTTCCAGCACGGCATGCGCGTCGCCATCCCCGGCAGCACCGAACGCCTGGACCTGCCGTTGTTCGTCGCCGTGCGCGACAACGGCCATGGCATCCCCGAGGACATCAGGCCGCATCTGTTCGAACCGTTCGTCACCTCGAAATCCACCGGCAGCGGCCTCGGCCTGTCGCTGGTCGCCAAGATCGTCGGCGACCACGGCGGTCTGATCGAGGTCGACAGCCGGCCCGGCCGCACCGAGTTCCGCCTCCATCTGCCCGTCGTCACGGAGAAAGACGCCGACCAATGACCTTGCCCACCGTACTGATGCCCGTTCACGATCCCCTCGACCGCGAAACGCACGGCCGCCACCCGACCCGGCTCTATCTGCATCATCACGCTGTCGATGTGCTCGGTCGCGAGCCAGGTGTCGTGGCTTTCGCGGATGCCCTCGAGCTCCACGCCCAGCTCGTCAGCGAGCAGGTG
>DASWON010000332.1:0-6294 GCA_036398735.1 Rhodopila sp. | reverse complement strand
GAAGGGTCTCGACGCAGACAGTTGTCGTGCCGTAACGGCCGCCGCGCTGGGCGATGCGGCCAAGGTCAAATTCGTCGCGACCACGACCCAGAACCGCTTCACCGCGCTGCAGTCGGGGGAGGTGGACATGCTCTCCCGCAGCGTGACCTGGACCCTCGGGCGCGAGGCCAACCTCGGGCTCGAATTCGCCTGGGTGAACTACTACGACGGCACCGGCTTCCTGGTGAAAAAAGCGTCCGGCGTGAAGCATGCAAAAGAGATGGACGGCGCGACCATCTGCGTGCAGCCGGGCACCAGCACCGAACTCGCGATCAACGATTTCTACCGGCTGAACAACATGAAGTTCACGCCCATCCTGATCCAGGACCTGTCGGAAATCCGAGGCGCGTTCCTGTCCGGCCGTTGCGATGCCTACTCGACGGACGCGTCGGCACTCGCGACGTTCCGGTTCAGCCAGGGACCGAAGGCGGATGATCTGCTGCTGCTGCCGGACATCATCAGTAAGGAGCCGTTGGGGGTGATGGTCCGCAAGGGTGACGAAAAGTGGTTCGACATCGTGCGCTGGACGTTCATTGCCATGATCACCGCCGAGGAGAAGGGGATCACCAGCCAGAACATCGATACGTTCCTCAACAGCACCGACCCCGACATCAGGCGTCTGCTCGGCCTCGAAGGCGACATGGGCAAGGCGCTGGGGCTCGATAACAAGTGGGCCTACAACGTGATCAAGCAGGTCGGCAACTTCGGCGAGATATGGGATCGCAACATCACCCCGATGGGCGTGCCGCGGGGGATCAACAATATCTGGACGAACGGCGGGCTGCAGTACGCCCCTCCGCTCCGCTGAACCCATTGCCGTGCCCGAACGAGATGACCGGGGTTCCTGGCGCGGTTTCTCGGTGACCAGGATTGGGTTGCTTGCCTCTTGTGCCATGGTCGGGCCCTCGGACCCGACCTCCGGCCAGCTCAAGGGCGCTTAGCCCGGCTCACCCCGGACTTGCGGGGTTTTCCAGGCTTGTGGGGTTTTCAAGTGCAAGTCGTGGGTCGCCGGGCCCGGTGACCGGTGATGACTCGGAGACTGGCTGCTCGTGTGTCATCGGGCCGGCGACCGGCGACGACACGGAGCCTCGGTGGCAGGTAGCGGTGCGATCGCGGACGGGGATCCGCTAGCTCCAGCCCCGCGCCAGCTTCCGCACCGCGGTCGAGGCGTTCCGCTTGCCTTCGCCGGCGTAGTCCTCGTGCCAGTCCTCGATCTTTCCAGGATCGTAGAGGTAGTTGACCATGAGCGTGGCGCTCTCTTTGGCACCCTTGTCGGATGTGTCGCCGGCCATGTTCAACCGCTCGACCCGGGCGCCGTTCGACAGGTGAAAGTGCGCGACGGGATCCTTCGCCCGCTTGCCGTTCGCCTCGATCAGCAGGTAGCGCGCCGCCAGCCTTGTCAGAACGGGCTCCGCCGCCCGGCGGAACGCCATGTCCCGCCACCAGTGCCGTCTGCGGATGATTCCCGCCAGCGCCTCGCAGCCGGTCTCGGCCGTGAAGGCGGCAATCAGACTGGCGGTCTCCTCCTCGCTCAGCAGCTTCGGCTCATCTTTCGCCAGTACCGGGTCCAGCCATTGGCGGAAGCCCGGGATGGGCGACAGCGTCGCGAATGTCTTGAGGTTACGGAATTCGGAGGAAAGCTCTTCGACCACGCGCTTGATCAGGAAATTGCCGAAGCTGATCCCGGCCAGTCCGGACTGGCAATTGCTGATCGAGTAGAAGATCGCGGTGTCGGCCTGCAGCGGATCCTGCACCGGGGCCTTTTCGTCGAGCAGGTTCTGCACGCTGCCGGCGAGGCCCTTGACCAGCGCGACCTCCACGAAAATCAGTGGCTCGCCCGGCATGCGGGGATGAAAAAAGGCATAGCAGCGGCGATCCGAATCCAACCGGTTCTTCAGGTCGCGCCAGGATCGGATCGCGTGCACCGCCTCATAGTCAACCAGCTTCTCCAGCAGCGCGGCTGGGCTGTTCCAGTCGATCCGCTGCAATTCCAGGAAGCCGATATCGAACCAGGCTGCCAGCAGTCCGCGCAGATCGGCGTCCAGCGCGGTGAGCAGCTTGTCGTTGCCGCGCACCTTCAGCAGCGAACCGCGCAGATCGACCAGGAACTTCCGCCCGTCCGGGATCGAGGTGAACTGGGTCAGCAGCTTCAGCCGCGGCGGCTCCAGCGCCCGGCGTAGCGCGGCCTTCGCGGTCGCGCGTTCGGCCGGGTCGGCGGCCGCCTGAACCTTGGCGTAGGCCGTGGCGACTGCATCCGGGTCGGAATCAAACCCCGCCAGGGTGCGGAGAAACTCCTTCCGGCCAGCCTCGTCCTGGGTCAGGTAGGTCTGTGCCAGCTTGGCCGCGCGGTTGCGCGCGCTGACTTCGCCGCCACGGCCGGCCAGGCATGCCTGCATC
This sequence comes from Rhodopila sp., assembly GCA_036398735.1. Taxonomy (GTDB): domain Bacteria; phylum Pseudomonadota; class Alphaproteobacteria; order Acetobacterales; family Acetobacteraceae; genus Rhodopila. The sequence goes on along the minus strand of DASWON010000332.1, from coordinate 3,858 downwards.
TGGGCTTCGAGGGTTTCGTCCGCGTCGCCGGAGACGCTCGAGGCCATGTCGCGCCAGACCTCGGTGATCCGCCTGATGGCGCGGTCCAGCAGACCGGTGGAAACAGCTTCACTCATGCGGGCCTCATTCGGACGACGGCGTGCGGATCGTAGCGTATACGGCTGAAAAATGGCGCCTCATGTTTGTGCGACAAGGGTACGAATCAGCGCCGGCAGCAGATCCTCGACCACGAGGCCGGGCCCGGCGAGCACGGCCGCGCGCCCATGCAGATAGGCGCCGGCGGCGGCGGCATCCCACGCCGGCATGCCCTGCGCCAGAAGTCCGGCAATGATGCCGGAGAGTACATCGCCGGCGCCCGCGGTCGCCAGCCAGGGGGGCGCGGACAGGTTGATCGCGGCCCGCCCATCCGGTGCCGCAATGATCGTGTCGGAGCCTTTCAGCAGCACCACCGCATTCGTTCGCGCCGCGGCGGCTCGGGCGGCCGCCAGCCGGTCATGTGCCGGTGCGCCGAAGACCCGCGCGAACTCCCCGGCATGCGGGGTCAGCACCGCGGCGCCGAGCAGTGCCTCCGGGTTGCCGGCGAAGGCCGCGAATATGTCCGCATCACCCACCACGGAGCGATTCGCTGCAATCAGCGCGGGGAATACGGTGCGGGCTTCGTCCGGGCCGAGGCCTGGGCCGCAGACCCAGACCTTGCGCCGGTCGTCCTGCAACAACGTCGCGATGTCAGCCTCGCTGATGATGAGTCCCGGTTCGCCGGACCGGTAGACCGTCGCTGAACCGCGGGCGGCGATCGTCACCATGCCCGCCCCCGCCCGCCGGGCGGCTTCGGCGGACAGGCGGGCGGCGCCGGTCATCGCAGCGCCGCCGACGACGGTGACATGACCGCGTGTGTATTTGTGCGAGTCCGCGGTTAGGGTCGGCAGTTCCCACAGCGCCGGCAGATTGGCGAAGGCGGCGGGCGCGATCGCGTGCAGGACGCTGTCGGGAACGCCGATGTCGGCCAGTTCGATGCGTCCGCACAAACCCCGGCCGGGCAGCAGCAAGTGGCCGGGTTTGAGGCGGAAGAAGGTCACGGTGAGTTCGGCGGCCGGGGCATACCCCATGACCAGGCCCGTGGCGCCGTCGAGGCCTGAGGGAACATCCACAGCGGCCACCCGCCGGGCCGCTTTCAGGGTATCGGCCGCCAGACCGGTCACCGGTCGCGTCAGACCGGCGCCGAACACGGCGTCGATCACCAGATCGGCGCGCGCCGCCTCGGCCGGATCGAACGGCGCCATCGGTCCATGCCACAGCCGAGCGGCGCCGGCTGCATCCGATCCCTCACGCGGCGGACCCAGTGCCGCCACGCGCACCGGCCAGCCATCGCTCGCCAGCAGGCGCGCCGCGACATAACCGTCTCCGCCATTGTTGCCGGGGCCGGCGAGCACCAGCACACGGCAGCGCCCGACGTGCCGCATCACGGCGCGGGCGACCGAGCGGCCGGCGGCCTCCATCAGCGCCGGTCCGGGGTGGCCGCCTTGGGCGGCGGCCTGGTCGGCCCGACCCATCTGTTCGGGCGTGAGCAGGGCGGTTCGACCGCGCAGACGGGGGCCGAGGTCCGGGTCAAACGTTGGAACGTGGCTGGGGAGCGGGGGCATCGATGCGATCCTTCGAGCGGCAGATATGGATACGGCGTTCGGGCCGGTGTTCCGAATCCGAAGTTCACCGTCGCCGGTAAGCCCCGCCTTCGCGCCGCCAGACGTTCGATCGCGGCGACAAGCCGCCAGACGTTCGATCGCGGCGACAAGATGATCCACAGGGCCGCTCGCCGGATCATTCAGTGATCTTTGGGAGAGATTGGACAAACCGGCTGGACGCGTGCCGGATGGATGATGGCCGCGCCCGGCAGTCCCGCTCTCTTGTGCAATCCCGCTCTCTTGTATGGTCGAACGGTCAGGTGACGCGAGCATCGTGGCCATTCCGTCCGCCCGCGCGGCGCGACCGTTGCGTTCGCCATCGGCCCGGCAAAGCCTGCAGGCGATCCCTATGGTCGTTGACCGATGATTCTGGCTCCGCCAGCCTGCCCTGGAAGGGTGCCGAATGGTGACCGCCACAGGTCTGATGTATCATGCCGGGCGTGCGCGCGCCTGACAAACTCACGACTTATCTGCTGGAGCTGCTCAATCCGGTCGGCCCGGTTTCGGCGCGGCGGATGTTTGGCGGGGTGGGGCTGTTCCACGGTGGAATGATGTTCGGTCTGATCGCGCGGGAGGAGCTGTACTTCAAGGTCGGCGACGCCAACCGACCCCATTACGAGGCGGCTGGCGAGGCGCCGTTCAGCTACGAGACGAAGCACGGAACGCACACGCTCGGCTCGTACTGGCGCTGCCCGCCCGATCTGCTGGATGATGCCGAGACGCTCCAGGTCTGGGCGCGTCAGGCGATCGAGGCGGCAATCGCAGCGGCGCGCGTCAAGCCCAGGCCGTCGCGCCAGCGACGCACCGCCGGTTAAGCGCGGGCGCCCAGGCAATCTGCCGGCCACAACCCGGGCGTTGCAACCGCGTGCATGTCGGCGGGTGGCACCGTTCAGGCGGCGCTTGTCAGCCGCTTCACGAAAGCGGACAGCCGGTGCCGGCGCAGTTCACTGCGCGCCTTGTCGTCGGTCGTCATATAATTGAGCTGCACGCTGTAGCGCTGGCCGACGAACTGGCGATGCCCATGCCAGGTGGAGGGGCCGTTCGGGAACACCAGCAATGTGCCGTTCACCGGCGGAACTTCGACCGCGAAATCCTCCAGATCCTCGGGTCCGCGGAGCAACCGCAGACATCCTTCCTGGCGTTTCCAGGCGTCGGTTTCGCGGTTCAGGTACAGCAGTACCGTCACCCGCTTCGCCAGCGAGTCACAGTGGATGCGTCCGTCCCGGTCGCTGGTCCAGCCGCGCAGCGTCACCATGGTGGGAGAGCCATGCAGATCCAGGCCGAACAGTCGCTCGATCGAGGCACGCAGCAACGGCCCTTCCATCGCCTGCATCAGTGCCGCCGCGTTGGGCCCGAGCTTCACCGCGTCGATCGGGAAGGATCCGCGCTTGCCCAGCGGCGGCAGGTCGGCGAGCACGGCATCCAGGGAGGCTGGCGGAACGAAGCGCGGCACGACGATGTGCGGGAACGGATCTGTTGCGACCGGCGTCGCTGTCAGCTTGGCGTAATCGAGTTCGATCATGACGCCGCGCGGCTTAGCAGCAATGCCTCGGTCAGGTCGAGGAGGTCGTCGGCCCAGTATTCGTCCGGTCTGGGCCGCGCCGGGCGCAGCCCTAGATCCGGACGGCAGGTGAGCACCGGCATCACCCAGCGTACCGGCAGCGATGTCCTGCCGTCTGCCGCGCCCAGCAGCGCGCCGGCGATCGCGGCGTTGGTATCGGTGTCGCCGCCCTCGGCCACGGTCCGGATCAGCGCCGGTTCCACCGCGGTGCCGACCGCCAGGTGGAAGAACGCGTTCTGCAGGGCGATCAGCACCCAGCCCATCTGCTGCTGAAACTCGGCCGCAGGCACGCCGGCCGCGGCCGCACGCAAGGTCGCGGCGACCGGAGCCGCATCGCCGGCGTTCGCGTCGGCGATGCGAAGGGCGGTCGCGATCATGCCGCGCCGGTCGGCGCCCGCGAGGGCCGCTGAGACCGCGGCAGCGAATGCCGCGCAGGCGGTGCGGCAGACCGGGTGCGGATGCGACAGCGCGGAATCTTCGCTGGCGACGCGGGCGGCCGTGTCGGGATCGCTCGCCCAGACACCGATGGGCGCGATGCGCATCAGGGAACCATTGCCCTGGCTGTCACGGTCGGCATGGCTCTGAGCGGCCTGCGCCTTGTCGGCCGCGGCCTTTGCC
>DASWON010000331.1:0-7891 GCA_036398735.1 Rhodopila sp. | reverse complement strand
TGGTGAGCAGCAGGACGCCGGCGGCGAATGCCGGGTCGGTCTGATAGCCGGCAACGGCCGGGACACATTCGGTCAACCAATGGAAATAGTTGTCGAATCTGTTGATCGCCATGAACACCGGCCGACCCGTCAGACGGTCATCCGGACGGTTCGCCAGCCGCTGCGACGCCGCTCTGAGGTCCCCGGGATAGCAGTGCCCATTGCAATGAACCGGCCGCTGGCCCCGGAAGACGATGGTGGTCCGGGTATCGACGACAACATCGAAAAATCGCTGATTGCCGGCCTGCACCGTGAATTCATGCCGCGAGAACAACCGGCGCGTTCCGGGGTTGGTGAAGCTGTCCCCAAGGTTGATGTCGGCTGTGGAGAGCAGCGGCGCCTGCTCATCGGGGAAGACGGCCATGCCCGGTCATCTATCACGTTCAAGTTAAGGATCGGTTAATCGATCGGCCGCCCGGCGTCTGAGGCATCGCCGCCCCGTCTGGCCCCGCCCCATCTGACCCCGCCCCATCTGGCCCTGCAACCTCTGGCCCTGCTTCTGTGGCTCTGCCCCGTCTGGCTCTGCCGCCCTCTGGTCCTTCCCCGCCTGGCCACGCCCGCCTGGACCTGCCGACTTCCGCCCCGTCTGGCCCCGGCCTGCCTGGCCCCGCCCCGTCTGGCTCCGCCCCGCCTGCTCCCGCCCGTGCTGTTGCGCTCGCCTTGCGCTCGCCGCCCAGGCAGCCGCCGCGGCGCGCGCACCCCGCCGTCGCGAAGGCCTGAATTCTTACCCCTGAAACCCCGCGGCACTGGCGCGGCGCGCCCCTTGGGTCCATCCTGCCAGGGATGAGCAAAGACAAGCAGCAATCCAACCGGGAGGCGTCCGGCGGAACCATCCGCGTCGGCGGCGATCCCGATGGGCTCATGACCTATCTGATCGATCTGCCGCCGGAAGCGCTGCCCAGCGTCTGCAAGCGCGACCTCGAGCGCGCCTGGTATGCGGCGAGGGAGGCCGCGCTCGCGGAACGGCAAGGGGCGGTCCGCGGCTTTCGCTTCAATCGCCCGGACGGCAGCCATACCGACCTGGCACTGGCCGACCGCGATGCGCGCTGCTGGGTCGGAGCGGTCGATCGCACCGTCGGCATCGCCCATGCGCCCGGCCTGTCGCTGTGCCTGCGGCTGCTCGCGCTGATCGACCTGCTGGCGCGCGCGCCGTGGGCTCGGTCGCTGCTGCACCTGGCACGTGATGGTGCCGAATTCCATCCGGCTCTGCTAAAGGCCGCGGCGAGTCAGCCGCTGACCCGGGATGCCCGATTCGACGAAGCGGGTTTTCGGGTCCGGCTGTCCCGCTTCATCAACGGCTTTCAGATCGAAGGCCCGCAAGCGGCCACGCGTCTGTCAGGAGCCCGATCATGATTCGCCTTCGCCTCACCACCCCCGCGGGCCTGCTTGCCCTCGGAATGGCCTTGCTGTCCGGCTGCGACAGACCGCCGCCCTCCGCCCAGGCGCAGGCCGACGCCGCGACGCGGGCGGCATGCGAGAGGCGCGCCAACCAGGCGTATGACCTGCAGAACCGCGACCAGATCTACAGCCCGCAGTCGCAGGTCAACACTCCCTACTCAGCCAACTATACCCCTGACGTGTCGAACCGTGGGCTGTCGGACCTGTTCGTGCATGACCGGATGGTCAGCGACTGTGTGCGCAACACCGGCACCGGCACCGATCGCACCCCGCCCGGCACGCCGGCCCCGGCGGCTGCCACGGTGCCACCGCCACCACCGCCGCGCCGCTAAAGCATGACAGCGTTCGGCGACACAGGGGGAGCGTGTGCACCATCCGGTCGCCGATGGGCTGGCAATCACCGGAGCACGGGGGGTCACCGGACGACGGGCGATCACCGGAGCACGGGCGCTCACCGTAGCACGGGTGGTCACCGGAGCACGGGCGATCACCGGAGCACGGGGGGTCACCGGAGGACGCGTGGTCAGCAGAGCACGGGCGATCAGCAGAGGCCTTCGGCGGGCGACCACCGAAGGGCGAGCACTCTCCCGGGGACAGGCATTCGCCGAAGACCCGGCGCGCTCCACGGCGCGGGCGCCTGCTCGATCGGCGCCGTGGCGGATCGAGCCAAGGCCCGAACTTCCGAACCGGGACGGTAGCGCCGCATGGCCGGTCTATCGGCGATCGGCGGAGTGCTGGCGCAGCCGAATGCGCGCATCTTCTATTCCGGCAGCATCGTCTGCTGGACAGGATCATGGATCCAGCGCATCGCCACCGACTGGCTGGCGTGGGAACTGACCCATTCGGCGCTGTGGGTCGCCATCATCGCGTTCTGCAACCTGGCACCATCGGTCGTCATCTCCCCGATCGCCGGCGCGGTGGCCGACCGGATGGACCGGGTGCGGCTGACCATGGCGAGCCAGTTCGTCACTGTCGCGCAGGCGCTGATCCTGATGGCGCTGATTCTGACCGGACTGATCCGGGTGGAGTTCATGGCGTTCCTCACGTTGTGCAACGGCGCGGCGGAGACGTTCGCGCAGCCGGCACGCCAGTGCCTGATCCCCGGCCTGGTGCCGCGGTCGCATCTGCCAGGCGCGGTGGCACTGAATTCGCTGACCTATAACGCCGCGCGCTTCGTCGGCCCGGCGATCTCGGGCCCGATGATCGCGTTGTGGGGCGTCGTGCCGTCGATCGCGGTGAACGCGCTCGCCTTCCTGTACGCCAGCCTGACGATGCACATGCTGACCCTGGACCCGGCGATCCGGATCGGCAAACCCAGCGGCTTCAGCGTGCTGCATGACGCCTTCGACGGTATCCGCTATGTCGCCGCGCATCGCGGCATCGGCCCGCTGATGCTGTTCGCGGCGATGGTCGGCATGACCCTGCGATCGGTGCCGGAGATGCTGCCGCCTTATGTCGCCGACCAGTTCGGCCGCGGCGCGGAGGGCCTCGCCACGCTGGCCAGCACGATGGGCTGCGCGGCGCTGATCGGCGGCCTGCTGGTCGCGCTGCGCGGCCGCCTGGCGGGACTGAGCCGCATCGCGGTGGGCTGCGGCCTGGTCCTGGTGCTGGCCACCGCCGGGTTCGTGGCCACCCCGGTGTTCGCGGTCGGCGTGGTGTGCATCGGCGCGATCGGCGCGGCAACCACCATGCATGGCATCTCCTGCCAGACGCTGCTGCAGAATTCGGCGGCGCCGGGGATGATCGGGCGCGTCCTCAGCACCTGGGGAATGATTACCCGCGCCGCGCCGGCGATGGGGGCCCTGGCCTACGGCATCGCCTCGGAGTTTCTCGGACTGCAACTCCCGGTCCTGATCGGTGCAACCCTGTGCGCGGCGGTGGGCGTGCGAACCTGGCGGCGGCTGCCGCACATGGCCCCGATCCTGGAGGGTGGTGGAGCCGGTCTCTGAGGCCAGGCGCCAGCCCATAGGCCGGATCCGGGCGCGCGCAGGGTCGGCCCGGCCGCCGGGTGCGGGCGCGGGGTCGATGTGCCCTGCGGCTGCGGGCGCGGGGTCGATGTGCGCTGCGGCTGCGGGCGTGCCGTCCGGAGCGGTGCACCAACCGGATGCGGCGTCGGGTCAGTGTGGTCGCCGGGTGCGCGGAGGGTCGATGGCCCGCGCAGGTGCGGGATTAGCGTGCCGTCCGGGAGCGGTGCACCGTCCGGACGCGGCGTCGGTGTGCTGGCCCGTGCGGGCGCCAGGTCAGTCAGACGCCGTCACCTGCCCGCGGATGGGTCCCGTTTGCAGCCCGCCGGTGCCAGTCGAGACAGGCCCCCTGGGACTGATCCCCTGGGACTGATCCCCTGGGACTGGATCCCCTGAGGCTGGGTCTACCGGAACCGTCCGCGACGACCGCCGGCGCGCCGTGGGCGGGTTAGCGGATTGATTTCGGTGACAGAGCAGTTCGGCCTGCTCTATATCGTCGCGCAGCCGGTCGGCGAACGATCCTCCTGAGGAACGTGCACCGCACGGCGAGCATCGGGACGCGCGGCCGCAGGTCGGCCGGCATCGGACAGGACGAGCGGCTCGGACTCAATTAACCCAAAGGAATCTCCACCGTGCGCCGTGACGTTCTGGGGATATTTCTAGCGGCGATCGTTTCCACGAGGGCGCTGGCAGCCCCGCCGGAGAAGGACCCCACCGGTGATCTGCTCGCCACTCCCGAACAGATCGTTGCCGCGGCCATGCGCCAGTCCATCGGCGCGCCGGCCAAGGCCGATCTCGACGAACAGGCGACGGTGCGACTGTCGGACAACCTGATGCTGGTGCCGCGCGATCCCGCGTCGCGGCTGCTGAAAGCCAGGGGCGATCCGGTGCCGCCGGGTTTCGACGCACTCCTGGTCAGCGCCGAAGGCATGGACGCGCCCGGATTGATCCGCTTCGTGCCGAGCGGATTTATTGATTCCGACGCAGCCCTTGGCTGGACGCCGGAAGACATACTGTCCAGCCTGAACGACACACTCGACCGCGGCGATCAGCAGCGTGCGAGGCAGAACCTGCCGGGACGGGAAGCCCGCACCTGGGTCATCGCGCCGCGCTACAATCCGGCAGCGCACCAGCTCGCCTGGGCAGCCCTCGTCGTTCCCAGAACGGCGCCGCGTGATTCCGATGGCGAGGTCACCTATCACGCGATCGGCTTTGGCCGGGAGGGCTACATCGAGCTCACCGTCGTCTCCGGCATGCAGAAGGCCGAGGTGATCGGAGCCATGGTGGACGGTTTCCTGGACGGCCTGAATTTCCGCCCCGGCAAGGGCTACGGCGATGTCGTGCCGAGCGACCATCGTGATGGGCGCGGCCTGGCCGGAGCGATGGGGCTCGATGCGTTGGAAAAGGCCCACTCCAGCAGCAGCTTCTGGACATCCGACAGCTTCGTTCCGGTCATCGGATCGATCGTCGCGTCGATCGGGGGGCTGTCACTGCTGATCTATGTCAGACGGCACCTGCGCCGACGTTCGCGCCGCGTGTAGAACATCCTTACACCGCATCCAGCATCACCATATCCCCACATCACCATATCACGGATGTCATGGACCTCACCGTCATTCCGGGCTCGCGTATCGTCGAGGTTGCCCGCCTCGCCTTCACCACGCCGGACGTGGACTTCCTGTGTTTCGGCGAATCCGACCAGCCCAGCCCGGTGGTCGCCCGGGATGCCGCGATCAAGGCGCTGATGGACGGGGAGACGCGCTATCCGGACGTGCGCGGGCTGCCGGTGCTGCGAGACGCACTGTCGCGGTATCTGAGCCGGCTGCACGCGAAGCCCGTGACCGAGGATCGCATTCAGGTCACGGCCTCGGGCATGGCAGCCCTGACGGTGGCGATGGCGGCGGTGGTTCGGGCCGGCGACCGCGTGGTGATGCACAGCCCGACCTGGCCCAACATCGCCAACGCCGCCCGGCTGCGCGGCGCGGAGGTGGACGGGCTGGATCTGGACGCACAGCCCGACGGCAGCTTCCGGCTGGACCTCGACCGGCTCGATGCGATGATGGCGGGCGCGCGGGTATTCATCCTGAACAGCCCCGGCAATCCCACCGGATGGACCGCGAGCGCAGCCGAACTGCGGTCGATCCGGGAGATCGCGCGGCGCCACGGCGCCTGGCTGATCGCCGATGAGGTCTACTCGCGGCTGGTCTACGACGGCCGGGCGGCGGCGCCCTCGATGCTGGATATCGCGGAGCCGGACGACCGGATCATCGTCTGCAACAGCTTCTCGAAGACCTGGGTGATGACGGGATGGCGGCTTGGCTGGCTGGTGGTGCCGGAGGGCACCGGCGAGCGCTTCGTCGACATCGTGGAGACGGTGCATTCCGGCGTCGCGCCGTTCATCCAGCGCGCCGGCGTCGCGGCGGTGGGTGACACCGGTTCGATGGAGCGCTTCCGGGCGCATTGCGCGACCGGGCGGGATCTGGCCAGCCAGGCGCTGGCGGGGCTGAACGGCGTGCGCTACCGGCCCCCGGTGGGCGCTTTCTATGCCTTCCTGGCGGTGGACGGGTTGCACGACAGTCTCGATCTGGCGAAGAAACTGGTGACGCGGCACGGCGTTGCGGTGGCACCGGGCGTGGCGTTCGGGGCAGCCGGCGAAGGCTGGCTGCGGGTCTGTTTCGCGCAGTCGGCCACCTTGCTGGAGCGGGCGATGCAGCGTCTGCGTGACGGGATTCGAGCGGAGATGGGAGCATGAGCGAACCAGTCTGTGGCGTGTGTGGCGCTGCTGTTCGGGCCCCATTCCGGGCGCCGGCACCGGAGATCGCGCCGGACCTGGATATGCGGCCGGGCGAGCCGGCACGGTCCACGTTGCGCGACTGGGTGCAGATCTGTCCGAAATGCGGCGCGGCGGGACCGGATGTTTCGGCGCTCCCTTGCACCGCCCGTGCCGTCGTCAACTCGGACGAATACCGGGCGCTCGGCACGTCGGCGTCGGAGGAGACACTCCCGTTCCGCCGCTGGGCGTTGATCTGTGAGCGCACCGGCGACCGGCCGCAGCAGGCGGAGGCTTTGCTGCAGGCGGCGTGGGCGGCCGACGATGCCGCGGCGATGAGCGAACCGGCTGCGCTGCGCGCCGAGGTGGCGGCGCTGTGGGAGGGCACCAATGACGTCGAACTGGGGCTGCGGCGGCTGGATGTGCTGCGCCGGTCCGGACAGTTCGACGCGGCCGAGGCCTGGGCGGTGGCGATGTCGGAGCGTGGGCCGGACGAACTGGCGCGGGCGATCATCGCGTTTCAGCGGGCACGGATTGCCGCGCGCGACATCGGCCGGCATCTGATCAGCGCCGCCCTGCCGCCGCCGGCGCATGCGCCGCATGTCTCGCACGGCAAGCGGGCCACGACAGGCTTCTGGTCGCGCCTGCTGCGGAAGTAGCGCGACGCGGCGGAGGCGGCGGACGCTCGCTTCCGTCGTCACCCGGCGCCGGCCCGGCGAGCGCGGACGGGGGAGCCTGGGCCTCGATACGCAGCCATTATTGCCTCATGAGTGGACGATGGGCGAGAGGGTCGCCGGGCGATCGGCGAACGGCAGTGCCATGCCCAGCGAAGACGTGGATGGCCGAGCCAGGCCCGGCCATGACGCCGGGGGGGAGAAGCCTGGCCGGGGGTGCAACCGCGATGCGGGACGACAAGCCTGGCCATCACGCGGAGGGAGAAGCCCGCGACGGGGCGCGACTGCGATAGAGGGCGAGTAGTCCGGCCGTGACACCGGGGGAGAACCCCTCGACGAGGCGCGACCGCGATAGAGGGCGCGGCCGCGATACAGGGCAAGAAGCCTGGCCGTGACACCCGAGGGAGAAGCCTGGAGCCGCGGTCAGCTACTCCGGAGGGGCCGACAGGCCTCGCCGCGTCAGTGCCAGCAGGGCTCGGCGGGCGCGGGCGGCGCCGGAAGCGAGACGCAACAGCGCCGGCAGTTGCGAGGGGTGGTGCACCAGCGAAGAGAGGACGCGGATCACCGCGATGCGCCCCTGCCCGTCCAGCGCCTGCAAAGCGGCCGGCGGCAGGTCCTGCTCCGCGGGATCGGAGATCGCGCGGACCACCACGAACGGCACCCCGCGATCATGGGCGACACGCCCGACGCCGCCGCTTTCGAGGTCGATCGCGTGCGCCTGAGTCGCGGCGTACAGGTGTTGCTTGGCCGCCGCCCCCGCCGCGACGGCCGTCCCGGCTACCAGACGATGCGCGGTCAGCCCCCCGAAGCGGGCGGCCAGAATCGGGTCGGTCGGATAGACGGTGTCACCGGCCTGAACCGAGACGGGAATGAGGATCGCTCCCGGACGCACCGCCGGGTGCAGACCGCCGGCGAGCCCAAAGCTGACGAGAGCGTTGACGCCTTGATCGAGGAGGCGGTTGGCGGCATCGGCGGCACCCTCTGGAGTTCCCGAACCGACCGCGACCGGGTAGCCGAACCGGGCCGCGATGCGGGCCTCGGCTGCC
>DASWON010000330.1:0-5126 GCA_036398735.1 Rhodopila sp. | reverse complement strand
GGCGGGTCGCCTCGGCCTCGGTGAGTCGCCTCGGCCGGTCGGGTCCGGTAGGTTCCCTCGGATAGTTTGGCGCCGGGTTGGGTGCCCTCGGGAGGTCCGCGTGCGGCGTCCCAACGGCCGTTCGGCCCTGGTGGGTCGCGTCGGCCCAGGGGCGGCCCCTCAGGTAGTCGGAGCCGGCGAGATCCGTTCAGCCGGGCGGATGCCGCGTGGCGGGGATGGCCTCCGGCGCCGCTTCGGCGCGCCGCGCAGGGCTGGCGGCAGCCCCGCCGGCGCAGCCCTTTACGCCAGCTCCACCTCGGAGGAAGTTAGTCGCGGCCGGTCCGTCCGCCCCACGCCGGCGCCGGGCCAGGCCCCAACAAACCAACCGGGAGGAACAGCGAATGGCACGCATGACAGGCGGTGAGGCGATCGTTGACGGCCTGCTGCGGCATGGCATTGATACTGTATTCGGCTTGCCGGGCGTCCAGACCTATGGACTGTTCGACGCCTTCGCCCGAGCTTCCAACCGGTTGCGGCTGATCAACGCACGCCATGAGCAGGGCACCGCCTACATGGCTCTGGGCTATGCCTGCGCGACGGGTCGCCCGGCGGCATTCGCGGTGGTTCCCGGCCCCGGTGTGCTCAACACCACCGCGGCTCTCGCCACCGCCTGGGGTGTCAACGCCCCGGTGCTGTGCCTGACCGGCCAGGTCCCCAGCGCGATGATCGGCCGTGGACGAGGCCAGCTGCATGAACTCCCCGACCAGCTTGCGACCTTGCGCAGTCTGTTGAAGTGGGCCGAACGCATCGAGCATCCGACCCAGGCGCCACTGCTTGTCGCGCGGGCGTTCCAGGAGATGCGGTCCGGGCGTCCCGGGCCGGTCGCGCTGGAGATGCCGCTCGACCAGTTTTCCGCGGCCGCCGAGGTGGTGCCGCAGGAACCGCTGGCGCCATTCGCGCCGCCGCCGCCGGATCCTGAGCAGATCGCGACACTCGTCGAATGGCTGAACCAGGCGCAGGCGCCGATGCTCTGGGTCGGCGGCGGCGCCCAGCACGCCTCGGCCGAGGTTCTGGCGCTGGCCGAACGGCTGGGGGCGCCGGTGGTGTCGTTCCGCGGCGGTCGTGGCATCGTCGATGACCGCCACCCGCTGGGCCTCAGCGTGGCCTCGGGCTACCGGCTTTGGCCGCGGACCGATCTTCTCGTCGCGTTCGGCACGCGCCTCGATGTGCCGATGGGTCGCTGGGGCGCGCCTCCGCCCGGCATGAAGGTCGCCCGCATCGACATCGACCCGGCCGAGATGCGCCGCCTCAAGGTCGACCTTGGCATCGTCGCGGACGCGGCCGCGGCGGCCGGAGTGCTCGCCGCCCAGGTGGCGCCGCGCCAGGATGCAGCGCGGGCGGCGGCGATCGCCCGCGCCAAGGCCGACACCGCGACGGCGATTCAGAAGGTGCAGCCGCAGATGTCCTATCTCACGGCGATCCGCGAGGCGCTGCCGGAGGACGGCATTCTGTGCGACGAAATGACCCAGGTCGGATACGTCTCGTGGTTCGGGTTCCCCTTCCACGCACCCCGCACTTTGGTGACGTCGGGCTTTTCCGGAACCCTGGGTGCCGGTTTTCCGACCGCTCTCGGGGTCAAGGTTGCCTGCCCGGATCGTCCCGTGGTTGCCCTGACCGGCGACGGCGGCTTCCTGTTCGGTGGCGCCGAACTGGCCACCGCCGTCCAGCACGGCATCAATCTGGTGACCGTGCTGTTCAACAATGCGGCGTACGGCAACGTGCTGCGCGACCAGCGTCGGCTGTTCGAGGGGCGCGATTCCGGGTCCAAGCTGCACAATCCGGACTTCGAAACGTACGCCAGGAGCTTCGGCGTCGCCTACTGGCGCGCGGCAGACGCGGACGGCCTGCGCACCGCCGTCACCGAGGCGCTGGCAGCCCATGCTCCGGCGCTGATCGAGGTGGTTACCGATATCACTGAGGAATATCCGCCCTGGGAATTCATCGCGCCGGGCCGCGGTTGAACCGTGATGCGGTGGCCGCGGCAGGGCCCTGGCGCGGCCGGAACGACATATCCCCCGGATCTGTGGATAAGTCCGTGGACAGGTCTTCGTGAGCACGCTGAGAACCGCACGAATCTAGGCATTTTGCGCCTTGCCGAAACTTTGTGCATAGCGGTAAGTTATTGATTCTACAGCTTCACAATTTCGTTGTTAAGGAGCCGTGTTAAACTATTGTTAACTATCGCTACGGCTGTGGATGGATTGCCGTGCGGGACCACAATCGCCTATTGAGACTGCGAATCTCTCGTGCAGGGGCAGCCTTTCGCCGGTGGTAACGATCTGCCCGGGCCCGGCGAGCGACCCGTAACGCCGCTGCACCCGCCACGAGGTCGTGGTGTCTGCCATGGCATCGAAACAATTCTTCTGTCGGACAGAAACGATTTTACGTCCGGTACCGAAACAGTTCTTATTCCATACCGAAACGGTGACCTCCTCCACGCCGAAACGATGGCTGCTCTCTGTCGAAACGATATCCACCGCGATCGAGACGGTTGCCGGCAAGCCGCACAGACCGCCCAGCCGCGCTGGACTTTCCCGAGGCCTCGCGCTCATACACTGGTGCTGAGCTTGGAAGCCGAGGATAAGCATGACCGGGACGGCCGACACAAAACCCTGGGCCTTGAGCGATGCACCCGGTCTCACGGGGAAGGTGGCCATCGTGACCGGGGCGACCGGTGGTCTCGGCATCGAGACGGCGTTGGGTCTGTGCCGGCGCGGGGCCACCACGATCCTGGCCGGACGCAACCCCGGCAAGGGCAGCCACGCGGTGGATCGCATCCTGCGCCTCGTGCCCGGTGCGAAGGCGCGCTTCGAGCCGCTCGATCTCGCCAGCCTCGCGTCGGTGCACCGATTCGCGGACGCGGTCCGGGCCGCCCATGGCGGCGTCATCGACATCCTGGTGAACAACGCCGGCGTCATGGGCATGCCCGCCCGCCAGCAGACCGAAGACGGCTTCGAGCGGCAGATCGGCGTGAACTACCTTGCTCATTTCGCGCTCACCGCCAGACTGAAGGATGCGCTGTGTGCCGCGCCGGGGGGCGGACGGGTGGTCAATCTCGCGAGCCTCGCGCATCGCCGGGGCCAGCTTGACCTCGATGACCTGCAGTCCGCGAAAACATACAGCCCGATGGGTGCCTACGCCGCCAGCAAGCTCGCGATGCTGGTCTTCACGATCGAACTGCAGCGCCGCGCCGACCGGAACCACTGGAACCTGTGCAGCGTCGCAGCCCACCCCGGCTGGGCCAGGACCGACATCATCGGCAACGGCATGACGGGGCTCAAGGCCCGCGTGATTGAAACGGTGTTCGGCCTCGTGGCGCAGTCGGCGGCGGACGGTGCGCTGCCGTCACTGTATGCCGCGACGTCGCCGGACGTGAACGGCGGGGCTTATTATGGTCCGAGCCGCTTTGATGAGCGACGCGGTCCTCCGGCGCCGGCGCGGATTTTTCCGCAGGCCACGGACCCGGCGACCGCTGCTCGCCTGTGGACGCTGTCGGAGGCACTGACCGGCGTGAGCTTCGACGAGCCGTCTACGGCAACTGCAGCGCCGCCGTCAGGTCCCCCATCTTCGGCAGCCCGTTCGCCTGCAGGGCAGCATCCCTGGCCGCCAGCCCCGGCAGCACCGGCAGCTTCCACCGGGCGGTGATGAACCGCAGGATCGAGGCGGTGTCGTACTGGGTGTGATCGACCGTCCCCTTGCGCGCGAATGGGGAGATGATGAGCGCCGGGATGCGCGTCCCCGGTCCCCAGCGGTCGGCTTTGGGCGGTGCGGCGTGGTCCCACCAGCCGCCGAACTCGTCATACGTCACTACGATCAGCATGTGGTCCCACTGCGGGCCGGCCTTCAGCGCCGCGAGCAGCGCGGCGATGTGGCGGTCGCCGTCCACGATGTTGGCGTAGGCCGCGTGCTCGTTCACCGAACCCTGTGGCTTGTAGAATGCCACGGGCGGCAGGTGGCCGCCGCGGATATCGCTCAGAAAGCGCGAATCGGGCAGTTCGGCCGGGTCGGTCACGACGCCCGAGTCCAGCAGATGCGCCGCGCGGTTGGCCTTGCCCTCCGGCGTCGCCGGATCGAACGCTGTGAAATAGTCGAACGGCTGATGGTGGTACTGGAAGTTGGGGCTGGCCTTGGACTGGCCGGCGGCGAACGGCGGATGCGCCAGCGCGAAATCCCAGGCGCCGGCGTAGTACGCCCAGTCGATTCCGGCCTTGCTCAGCAGGTCCCCGATCGTCGTCTCGGTCTGCGGCAGCAGAGTGGTCCCCGACTTGAGGTCCACCGTCTGCTGCGTCGTGTCGGCGTTGCCGCTGGGCGGGTAGGGCGGCATCATCGTGTTCACGGCGTAATAATCGGGCGTCAGGTTGCCGCTGAGTTTGAACACCGGCGGTCCGTCGAGCGCCGAGGCGGGTGAGTTAGGCGCCGTCGGCAGGCTCACCCCGTCCGGGTTGACGATCGAAACGGTGGGGTTCTCGCCCCCGTTGGGGTTGATTCCGTCATGGCCGTAAAAGGGGGCACACGCGCAGACCAGATAGAAATGGTTGAGGAACGAACCGCCGAACGCGCCTTGGAAGAAATTATCCGCCAGCACGTAGTCGCGCGCCCATCCCCACAGCGGCAGCGCGCTTTCGCCGGGGGGCGAGAAGTAGCCCATGGTCATGCCGCCGGAGTCGGCCCAGGCGGCGAACATGTTGTTGGCGCCGCCGTTGATCTGCATCTGGTTTTCGTAAAACCGATGATACAGGTCGCGATTGGTGTAGCGCAGCGGATCGTTGTTCTCCGGTCCGCCCGTTTGATACAGCGCGGCGACGTCGTAGGGATGGTTGAACCCATTCAGGAAGGTCGCGGTCTGGCCTTGCGTCAGCGCGACCGGCGCGACCGGGGCGCCGGTCATGACCTTGGCCCCGGTGCCGCCCCAGATCGCCGGCAGTCCGCGCATCGGCTTGCCGTCGCGGTCGAGTTGGGTGATGGCGGCGGGCGGCGCGTTGGCCAGACCGACCGCACCCGGGAAGCTGCCATACAGATTGTCGAAGCTGCGGTTCTCCGCATAGATCACGACGATCGTCTGGATCGGGCTATCGTCGGGTGTCGCC